>JAFTXB010000211.1 GCA_017461825.1 Clostridia bacterium | reverse complement strand
GGAATTACCGTCATGAAAAACCTGAATAAATACATCGATCACACCAATCTCAAGCCCGCGGCGACCCGCGCCGATATCGAAAAGCTCTGTGCCGACGCGCGGCAGTGGGATTTTGCCAGCGTTTGCGTCAATCCCGCAAACATCGCGCTCGCAAAAGAGCTGTTGGCAGGCTCGGATGTTAAAGTCTGCACCGTCATCGGCTTTCCTTTGGGACAAAACACCACAGCCATCAAGGTTTTAGAGACCGAAAACGCCTATGCATTGGGCTGTGACGAATTTGACATGGTGATCAACGTGGGCAAGCTGAAGGACGGCTGTGTCGACTATGTACGCGATGAGATCGCCGCGGTTGTAAAGGCCGCAAACGGCAAAACCGTTAAGGTCATCATCGAAACGGGACTGCTCACCGATGAGGAAAAGGCGCTCGCAACGCGTCTTTCCTGCGAGGCAGGCGCGCATTTCGTCAAGACTTGCACGGGTGTTTCGGCAGGCGTTGCAACTGTGGAGGATATCAAACTGATGAAAGCAAATCTCCACGGAAATGTACAGCTGAAAGCCTCGGCGGGCATCCGCACCTATGAGGACGCAATGGCTTTGATCGAAGCGGGCGCCAACCGCCTCGGAACCTCCGCAGGCATTGCCATTATCAGCGGATCCTCGGACGGCGCACAAGGAGGATACTGAAATGGCAAAGATCGTAGGGCCGGGGTCGCTGATCGTTGATGTCACCGGCTTTGCGCCGCATCTCCCCGTTGCCGGGGAGACCACCAAGGGAACGACCCTCCGTTTCGGTCCCGGTGGAAAAGGCAGCAATCAAATGACAGCCGCCCATAGAGCGGGCTCGACCGTCAGCATCATCAGCCGCCGCGGCAACGATGTGCTGGGACAGATCCTCGAAAGACACTACACCGCCGAGGGCATGACCGAACGCTACGTGACGGTTGCGGATGATGCCGAAACGGGGAGCGCCTTGATCGAGATCGACGAATCCACCGCGCAAAACCGCATCATCGTTATTCTGGGTGCCAACGATGCCGTCAGCCGCGAAAACGTGCTTGCCGCAGAGGCGGATTTTGCCGATTGCGATGCGGTGCTCACGCAGTTTGAAACGACCGTTGAAGCGGTGCTTGCCGCCAAAGAGCTGGCACACAAATATCACAAGCCCATCATTCTCAATCCCGCCCCCTATGTCAACGTTTCCGCTGACGTGTTCAACGGCGTGGATTACGTTACTCCCAACGAGACCGAGGCTGAGCAATTTACGGGGATCTCGGTTGATTCAGTTGAGGACTGCCGCCGTGCCGCCGAAAAATTCTTTGAAATGGGCGTTAAAAACGTTGTTATTACGCTTGGTATCAGAGGCGTTTACTTTACAGACGGCAAGCGTGAGCTCACCGTCCCTGCCGTCAAGGTCAAAGCTCTTGAGACCACGGGTGCGGGAGATGCCTTCAACGGCGGACTTGCCACGGCATTGGCAGAGGGTGCGGATATTGAAACCGCGCTGAAATTTGCAACCTGCACGTCGGCAATTTCGGTTACACGTCTCGGATCCTCTCCTTCCATGCCCTATCGCGAGGAGATTTTGGAGCTGCTCCAAAAAGAATTCGGCATCACACTGTAAGGGGGCATCAAATTGGACTTTCTCAACAGTTTTATCGCCGTTTTTGAAAAGGTAGGGCTCCTGTTTATCCTCATTGCCATGGGTTTTCTCTGTCAGCGCATCAAAATGCTGACGGAGGAGGCAAACAAATGTATGGCTGATATCGTTATGTACTTTGTCACGCCCTGCGTTATCATCAATGCCTTTGCCTCCACGGCATATGCACAGGAGGAGCTTTTAAACATCCTCAAAAACATCGGTTTGGTCGCGCTTATCGCCGTCGTGGCACATGTTGCCATGATCGCCGTCGTTACCGTCCTTTTTCGATTCAGGAACGAAGACCGCCGCCGCGTGATGCGCTTTGCCGCCGTCTTTTCAAATGCCGGCTTCATTGCCCTCCCCTTAGCGCAGGCACTGATCGACACCCCCACCTCGCGCGAGGGCTCCCTCTACGCCGCAGTTTTTCTTGCGGTATTCAATATCGTCCTATGGACGTGGGGGTACACCGATATGAGCGGCAAGAGTGAGGGCATGAACTGGAAAAAGATCGCCTTTAACCCGGGGATCATTGGCGTTGCGGTGGGATTGTTCTTCTTTACATCACCGCTGTATATCAACTTGGGAGAGACGGCAGGTATTCGTTTGCCCGGTCTTTTGCTGGATACCTTATCGGCGGTCTCGGCACTCAATCTGCCTTTGCCCATGCTGATGGTAGGTTATTATCTTGGAAAGTCCGATCTTCTTGCAGCCTTGCGTGACGGCTGGTCATATCTCTGCATTGCATTGAGACTGATCGCCTTTCCCATGATCGTTTTGGGATTGCTGTATCTCTGCGGTGTCAGAGGAAATGTGCTGACCGTTTCTGTCATTGGCGCCAGCGCCCCCGTGGGAGCCACCACAACCATATTTTCGGCAAAATTCGGACGCGACACCGAGCTTTCGGTTCGCCTTGTATCGCTGTCTACCATTCTTTCACTTATCACAATGCCCTTGATCGTAGGGCTTACGCAAGCGATTGCGTAGTTGCGCCCTCCCATCATAACCAAACAGTGTAAGAGCCCCCACAGATGCGTGGGGGCTCTTGCTATTGAAAAAGAGTTGGCTCGCAAGCACAAGCTTTTTGCTTTATTCTTTCTTGGTCCGATAAGTATCCTTTTGGCTGCAACCGGCGCGTCCGCCGCCCGCGCAAGCACAGGCGCAGGCACATGCGCAACCGCCGCCTCTTCCGCCTTTGCCGCCATGTGTTGCGTTGTACTTATCGCGCGCGGTGATGTAATGCGGATTGCTCCTGCCGTAAATATGCACACGGTGACCGTATCCCGACAAAAACCCTCTGCCTCTGTGATACGAAACATAGCAATCCACGATCCATACCTCGACAGCAAGGATCGCGAGAATACCGATGACGCAAAACGCAATCATCCCAAACCGATCCTCGGCAAGCCCATCGTAAATACCGCCCTCGTAAAAGGATTCATATGCGACCGTTTGTGCATCCGTAAAGGCATCGGGGGCATATTCCACATAGGTACTCAAGTAGTTTCCGCATGGCATCTCCCCCGTCCAAATGAGGTGTTTTTCGTCATACGTATCGAAATTTCCGCCTGTCAGTCCCTCGGTGCGCACCCAATTTACCCGATAGCTTTCAACGGGTGTATAGTTGAACCACCCGGGCACCCATTCGTAAAAATATCCCTTGTCATTTTTGCAGAGAAGCCGTTTTTGATTGACCGTAAACGCAAACCGCAGGGTGTCTCCCGCTATGTAAGGTGTATGGAAATAAACGCGGAGGGAGATATAGTCATCCTCAACGTATTTTTGCACCGATTTGATATTGGACGAAAGAGAGCCCTCTATAACGGCGTATTCGTCGTTTGCCATGCCGATCTCCACCCATGTCAAAGGCTCGCTTTCATCGATCGGTGTCCAAACAAATTCGTATCTGACATCAAGCGTTCCGTCCGAAAGTGGGTTCACGGTGATGTTATATTCGTTGATGATATCCTGCGGTTGCGGATCATAGAACACGCACAGCAGTACCAGCAAAAGCTGTAGCGCGATCAAAACGCCCAGCAAAATGGTTTTGCCCTTTGGAAAAATACGGTGCTTTTTGATGTACTCCTCCGAAAAATCGGTTTCGCTGAGAATCTTTTTCCTCGCCATATCTCACACCTCCTCGCCAGATGCGCGGAAGGGGCAGCGCAACGCTTCCGAATCGCTCATCTTCCGCAGCTTTTTGCACATGGGATGATCCCATATCCTTGCAAATGGCACCGAAAGAATATTTCCGAGATCGGCATTGCCGGAGAGCCAGCTTTGGCAAGGCACAACTCTGCCGTCGGGAGCCACTGCCATATTGCTCAGTGCCGCCCCGCACGAAGGCACGTTGAGAGAAAGCGCCTCCAGCTTTTCTTTTTCGATCAACCCGGGAGAGGTAAAATCCATTTCCATTCCATTCGCGTCGCAAAACGCCTTTGCCTCGCGCACGATCGCATACAACGCGTCGGAATTGAGGTCAAACGTGCCGTGATTCTTCCCTGCCGTACCCGTACAGATCAGTCCGCTGACCGTTACAAACCGCACGCCCAAAGAGTGAATAAACGAGAGCGTGTGCGCGTAATCCGCATTTTTCGTGCAAAGCGGTGTATTGACCGAAACGTCCAAGCCCGCAGCCACCGCGCGGCGTATTCCTGCCACCGTATCGGCAAAATGTGCCGTGCCAACCAGCTCGTTGTGGATCCTCTCTTCATGCGAATAGAGCGTGACCTGCAAGCTGTCAAGGCTTGCCCGCTTCAAGCGTTCCACCAAATCCTCGGTCAGCAACACGCCGTTTGTATTGAGCCGCGTGACAAACCATTTTGCATATGCGATCAACTCGTCAATATCCTCGCGCAAGGTCGGCTCGCCTCCCGTAAAGGTCAGCATCGGAACACCCGCGTCGCGAAGCTTGTCAATGATGCCCTTCCATTGCTCGGTGGAAAGCTCCCGCCCTGCTCCGAGCGTCTGCCCTGCCGCATAGCAAAAAAGACATTTCTGATTGCATTTCCACGCGCCGTTTTCACCGTTCATGGCAGAAACCATCAGATCCATGCGGTGAGGTGCCGACATGTGCGGTGCGTACGCCCGTATGGACAACCGCTCGATATCGGCATCCGTTTTTCCGCCTCGGGCGATCTCAAACAAAATGTCAAGCATCTCGTCAAGATCGGCTTCGATCGCCTCACGCCCAATGCCGGGGTAATTCTTTTTCGCCGCGCGAACGGTGCGCGCAAAGATCGCGCGCTCGTCGGCATCGGTGATCGGTCGCCCCTCAAAGCAATTGACCTCGCGCATAAAATGGGACAAAAGGATCGCCCATGAATATCCCAGCGGCAAAAGATAATAGCCGTTTAAAATTACTATATAGGACGGATTGCCGAAAAGACGGAATTTGGGTGGGATCAGATGGATCCGCACCACGCCCGGGCCGTCCGGGTTAAAGGTGCAATGCTTGACACCGCTTTTCCATTCCCGATGCTGTGCCAGTTTATTGATCAGTCCCATTGCGTTTCCTCCGCGTGTTCTTATGTGTTTTCAATGACGATCTGACAGCTTGCCATGGCTTGCAGGGCTCTTTCGTGGCTTTCGGGTGTAACTCCCGCACAGCATGCGGCATCGACCGCGATCACGGTCTCGGGAAGATAAGCTTTTAAAAGCATGGCATTGGAAATGACGCAGATGTCGGTGCAAAGCCCCACCAAGACAATTTTTTCGATGGGATCGGCTTGATGCTCCCGTGCCAAAGTTTCACACAGCTCCACCGAGCCAAAGCTCGGCTTGTCGATCACACTTGCATGTTCGGCAAAAGGCAGGAGCGCGTCACAGATCTGCCAGCCCTCTGTATCCTTGATGCAATGTCTGATAGGCAGGTGCTTTCCCTCCTGCGTGTCGAGATAATCCTCAGCATGGGTATCGCGCGTAAACCAAACGCATCCTTGAAACGCCTCGATCTTTTCTCTGACCGACGGAACGATCGCGACAGCCTCGGGACTGCCGAGCGCACCGTTGATGAAATCATTTTGCATATCCACTACGACTAAAAGGTTTTTCATATCAATTCTCCTTTCTTGATCATCTTCATTGTATCACAAATGACGCTAAAATGCAAGTGAAAACTATCAAAAACAGAAAAAACGGACAGCACGCCTGCTATCATTAGCGTTGCTGTCCGTTTCAACCGTTCAATTTTTCACTGCTGGCGGCTGTTGCAATGCATAAACAACATCCTTACACCGCGCAAATATTTCGCGCACGTCGCTTTTGAGCTGCGTGCTGTAGCTTCGCAGATCGGC
>JAFTXB010000210.1 GCA_017461825.1 Clostridia bacterium | reverse complement strand
ATAGCCTTGCCGACATTGCCACCGAGGTCATCCTCGGCAAGACGCTCAAAGAGCAGGTGATTTTCGATCTTTATCCCGAAGAAAAGAAGAGATGGTACGTCAAGGTTCCTGTGTTCTCGTTCAATAAGATCCGCGGACTTGACGCATACCTTTCTCCCGAGATGAAGTCCACGGGTGAGGCGATCGGCTACGACGATAAGCTCAACCGCGCACTTTACAAGGCTCTGCAGGCATCGGGTATGCACCTGCAGAACTACGGCACCGTGTTTGCAACCATTGCAGATAAGGACAAGGAAGAGGCACTGCCCCTCATCCGCCGCTTCTACAACCTCGGCTTCAATATCGAGGCAACGGCAGGCACCGCAAGCTTCCTCAAGGAAAACGGCATTCGCACACACGTTCTCAAAAAGCTGGAGGAGGATGCCGAGGAGATCTGGGATGCGATCCGTCAGGGTCATATCGCCTATGTCATCAATACCAGTGATCCCGGTCACATGGGAACGCAGAATGACGGCTATACCATCCGTAAGTTTGCAACCGAGAGCAACGTAACCATGTTTACCTCTCTCGACACCGTTCGCGTATTGCTTGACGTATTGGAGGAAACTACGCTCTGCATTTCCACCATCGACGCATAAGAGAGAGACGGTGAAAAAATGAAACAAGGAATTTTTACGGTCGGGGAAAACACCGCCCTTACGGCAAGTGTCTATCGCATGACGCTTTTGGGTGACACCTCGGACATTACCAATTGCGGGCAGTTCGTCAATGTCCTGCTCGACGGCTTCTACCTGCGCAGACCGATTTCGGTCTGCGACAGGGTAGAGGGCAAGCTCACCTTGGTTTACAAGGTCGTCGGTAAGGGAACCGAAAAAATGAGCCGTATGCAGGCAGGTGAGAAGCTGGATATTCTCACGGGGCTTGGCAACGGCTACGATCTTACCCCCGCAGGAGACAAGCCTCTTCTGCTCGGCGGCGGCGTCGGCGTTCCCCCCATGTATCTCTTGGCAAAGGATCTGATCGCCCAGGGGAAACAGGTGTCGGTCATTCTCGGCTTTAACACCAAGGATGAGATCTTTTACGAGGACGAATTCCGTGCGCTGGGGGCTGATGTCAAGGTCACGACCGTTGACGGCTCCTACGGTATCAAGGGCTTTGTCACCGATGCCATGAAAACAATTGATTATACATATTTTTATACCTGCGGCCCCGAGCCGATGCTCAAAGCCGTTTGGAACGCATCGGAAACCGGCGGGCAGTTCAGCTTTGAGGAGCGCATGGGATGCGGCTTTGGTGCCTGCATGGGATGCTCCTGCAAAACCCTTACGGGCAACAAGCGCATTTGCAAGGAGGGCCCCGTGCTCCGAAAGGAGGAGATCTTATGGCAGAAATGAAAGTAACGCTTTGCGGCATTGAGATGGATAACCCGCTCATTCCCGCCAGCGGCACGTTTGGCTACGGCTACGAGTTTGCCGAGCTGTATGACATCAATATGCTGGGTTCCTTCTCGTTTAAGGGAACGACACTCGAGCCCCGATTCGGCAACCCCACACCCCGCATTGCAGAGTGCCCCGCAGGCATGATCAACGCGGTGGGACTGCAAAATCCGGGTGTGGAGAAGGTCATTTCCGAGGAGCTTCCCAAGCTTGCAAAGTGCTTTCACAAGCCCGTGATGGCAAACGTCAGCGGCTTTTCGATCGAGGAATACGCCAAGACCTGCGAAATGCTCGATGCTTGCGAGCAGGTGGGCTGGCTTGAGGTCAACGTCAGCTGTCCCAACGTACACGGCGGCGGCATGAGCTTCGGCACGTCTCCCGAGGCGGCGGCAGAGGTTACGGCGGCGGTGAAAAAGGTCACCAAAAAGCCGGTTCTCATCAAGTTGTCTCCCAACGTCACCGACATCGTCAGCATCGCAAAGGCGTGCGAGGCGGCAGGAGCGGACGGCATCAGCCTCATCAACACCCTCTTGGGTATGCGCATCGACCTGCGCACCAAAAAGCCGGTGATCGCAAACAAAATGGGCGGCTTTTCGGGATCTGCCATCTTCCCCGTAGCCGTGCGCATGGTCTATCAGGTCGCGCACGCCGTCAAGATCCCCGTGGTGGGAATGGGCGGTGTCACTACAGCCGAGGATGTGGTCGAAATGATGCTGGCAGGAGCCACCGCCGTTGAGGTGGGGGCTGCCAATCTGGTCAACCCCTTTGCTTGCCGCGACATCATCACAGAGCTTCCCGCCGTTATGGAAAAATACGGTATCAAGTCGCTGAGCGACATTATTGGAATTGCTTAAAAATTCGATTATGCAGAAGGAGATACACAATGGGAAAAGACGTTATCATCGCGTGTGATTTTGACAGCGCGGAAAAAACATTTGCATTTCTTGATAAGTTTACCGGCAGAAAGCCGTTTGTAAAGATCGGCATGGAGCTTTACTATGCCGAGGGTCCCTCGATCGTTCGTGAGATCAAAAAGCGCGGACACAAGATCTTCCTCGATCTCAAGCTCCACGACATTCCCAACACGGTCAAAAAGTCGATGGCGGTGCTTTCCCGTCTTGACGTGGATATGACCAACCTGCACGCCGCAGGAACGATCCGTATGATGGAGGGCGCCCTGGAAGGGCTCACCCGTCCCGATGGTACCCGTCCGCTTCTCATTGCGGTCACCCAGCTTACCTCCACCGATCAGGAGAGCATGGAAAATGATCTGCTCATCAAGGAGCCCATTGCCGACGTCGTGATGCACTACGCGCACAACGCAAAGGTTGCGGGGCTTGACGGTGTTGTTTGCTCGCCTCTGGAGGCAGGCAAAGTTCACGAGAGATGCGGTGAAAAGTTCCTCACCGTTACCCCCGGCGTTCGCTTTGCCGACGGTGACATCGGCGACCAGAAGCGCGTCATGACCCCCGCCGAGGCAAAGAGGATCGGCTCCGACTATATCGTCGTTGGCAGACCGATCACAGCCGCAGAGGATCCCGTTGCCGCTTACGAGCGCTGCGTTGCAGAATTCGTTGACTAATAGAATTTGGGGCGTTGCCCCAAGCCCCATTTAAGTCCCTTTTTGAAAAAAGGGACTTAAAGATCCCCAAAAACGTAAAATAGGGGATTATAGCCTTACTTTTTATTATGTGAAAGCTTTTGAAGATGGGGGTGCGGGGGAAGGGAACTTTTCTCGAAAAGTTCCTTCCCCCGCAAGCTCCCAAATATAGGAGGATAAAAATGGAAGCATACAAGAGAGAATTTATACAGTTTTTGGAGAGCGCAGGCGTATTGAAGTTTGGTGATTTCACCGCGAAGAGCGGCAGAAAGATCCCGTATTTCATCAACGCAGGCATGATCAAGACGGGCGAGGATATTGCAAAGCTTGGCGAGTTTTACGCAAGAGCGTATTTTGAAAAGCTGGGCGCAAAAAAGGCAGTGCTCTACGGCCCCGCATACAAGGGCATTTCGCTTGCCGTTTCGGCGGCTGTCGCACTTTCCAAGCAGGGGCTCAACGTTCCGTTCTTCTTTAACCGCAAAGAGGTGAAGGATCACGGTGAGGGCGGCGTTTTCGTTGGCTATGTACCCACCGAGGGCGAGGAGATCGTCATCATTGAGGATGTTATTACCGCAGGAACCGCGATCCGCGAGAGCATGGAGATCCTTTCTCACGTTGAGGGCACCCGTGTTGCGGCAACCTTTATCATGGTAGACCGCAAGGAAAAGGGACAGACCGAAAAGGGAGCTATGCAGGAGATCGAGGAGCAGTTCGGTTTCCCCGTGTACTCCGTTGTTGACGTTTACGATATCATCGAGTACCTCGAAGAGGACGAAAAGAACGCGGAAAACGTAACCCGTATCAAAAACTATCTGGCTGTCAACGGAGCAAAGAACTGATTCGTGTGCCTGAAGGAGAGCAAAATGAGACATCTGATCGATATTCCCGAGTTTTCGGTGGAGGAGCTGGATGGGTTGATGGATACCGCCTCCGACATCATTGCAAATCCCACTGCTTACGCCGATGCTTGCCGCGGTAAAAAGCTTGCAACTCTGTTTTTTGAGCCCTCTACGCGTACCCGCCTCAGCTTTGAGGCGGCAATGCTGGAGCTTGGCGGTAGTGTCATCGGCTTTTCGGAGGCGAATTCTTCATCGGCGGCAAAGGGCGAGAGCATTGCCGACACCGCACGTGTGATCGGCTGCTATGCCGACATCATTGCTATGCGCCATCCCTTGGAGGGGGCACCTTACGTGGCTTCGCTCAATGCAGGGATCCCCGTTATCAATGCAGGCGACGGCGGACATTGCCACCCTACGCAAACGCTGGCGGATCTGTTTACCATCCGACGCGAGAAAGGCAGACTGAATAATCTTACGGTCGGCTTTTGCGGAGACCTGAAGTACGGCAGAACCGTTCACTCGCTGATCACGGCACTGGCAAGATACGAGGGCATCAAGCTGGTTTTGATTTCGCCCGAAGAGCTTCGCGTGCCGAGCTACATCAAAAACGAGGTCATTCGCAAAAACGGAATGGATTTTACCGAGACACCCGACCTCGAGAAGGTAATGCCCGAGCTGGATATTTTGTATATGACGCGTATTCAGGGCGAGCGATTCCCGAGACAGGAGGACTATTTGCGCTTGCGTGACAGTTATATTTTGACGGTTGATAAGCTGAAATGCGCAAAGACGGACTTGGCTATCCTGCACCCCCTGCCTCGCGTCAATGAGATCAGCGTCAAGGTCGATGCCGACCCGAGAGCCTGCTATTTCAAGCAGGTGGCAAACGGAAAATATATGCGTATGGCTCTGATTTTGAAATTGTTGGAGGAGGCAAAGCGCGAGCATCCATCCGAGACAACCGAGGGCGAGGATTATCTCGTTGATCGCCTCACCTGCCGCAATGCGCGTTGCATCACCCAAACCGAGCAGGAGCTTCGTCAGGTGTTCCGCATTGTGGAGCGAAATATGCGTATCGGGCGGTGTTTGTACTGTGAATCAAAATCGCTGATTCCCGAGGAGATCGAGATCTGATGCGTGTTTTATTGGTGTATGCCGGGAAACACGGTACAACAGAAAGCTGTGTGAAGCGCTTGGAGAGAGAACTGAGCGGCGGAAATACGATTGATACTGTAGATCTTGTCAAAGGAACCGTTAGCCCGTTGGACTATGATATTGTGGTCTTTGGTGCTTCGGTTTATTTCGGTAAGCTCGTGTCGGAGGCAAGAAGCTATCTGAAAAACTACGCCGATGTCTTGATGCAAAGACCGTTGGGGGTGTTTTTGGTGTGCGGTTTGGCGGAAGAATACGAGTATTACCGCGATAAGCTATTGCCGCGAGAACTTCGGGAGCACGCATTTTTAACCGTTTATTTTGGCGGATCGTTGTCAATGCAGGGGTTGTCCTTTGCCGAACGGTTGCTTGTCAAATCGATGCGGTCGGCAATATTTGAAGCAGATATGGATAACGGCGAGTATACACCAACGTTCCCGAGCGTTCTGCCTGAGAATATTGACCGCATGGCAACGTATGTGCGAAGAGAGATTGAGCGGTTGGTAGATCTAAAACCTTGAAAAAATTTCAACAAAAGGCAAGGTGCACAACAAAATGTGCTCGCGCGCCTTGTCTTTTGCTGTTTTGACGAAGCAAAAAAGATTGACAAAACTCCGTAAATGTGATATAATATTTTGGTAGCAAAAAGCGACCCATTAGCTCAGATGGCAGAGCACATGACTTTTAATCATGGTGTCCGGAGTTCGACTCTCCGATGGGTCACCAAGAAAAGGAAGAGTTCCACGAAGTGGAGCTCTTCCTTTTCTTTGCGATTTATCAAGCTTGAGCTGAGCTCAGCAAATTTCCGCTTGCGGAAATTGTGCCATAACGCGCGATATAGCCTAACGAAAAATAATCACCGTATTACACCGCGCGTTTGAGTTCTGACTCTCCGATGGGTCACCAAAAAAGATAACATCCGAACTGAAGGGTTTGTACTCTTAAGGACAGTTTTTAAGAGTCAAAGGTAACCAGGCATAACGAATAAAAAATAAAAATACGAGAAACCTTACGGCGTTTCTCGTATTTTTATCTCGTCCGTCTGCGTTTTTTACATTTATCGAGAAATTCATTGATTTTGAGTTTTACAATAATTTTGCTTCGTGCTCTCTCATAGAAACAATCTACCTCCGGAAATGGGAGAAACGAACTGCCAACACGCTCACGAAACAGACGGTTCATTCGTATCTTGTGCCGTTTACTTGGAGGAGGTACTTCAATATCCATGATTTCTTCCTCATCTTTTATATCAAATTCGGGGAAACAGATCAAATAGTAGTCGCACTCATCACAACAACATTCAAAGCCTTGCTCCCCGTTGCCAAGACAAGCGGTAAGTTCTCCGGGCGTGAGTTCTATGTCGGTAATATCGATAACCTTTTGGGGAATATTCTTGCTCATATCTCCTCCATAAGCATATAAAAAAGTGCGGCTACCGAAGTAAGCCGCACCAAAAACGCAAACTCCAATAGTCGCCAAACCAACTGAGAAGCAAGAACTATCGCTAATTATGCCACGTCAGTAGGAATTTGCATTTTTAACAAATTCATTATTGACGTGACAACAAAAGGTTATAACTACCCCAAAAAGATAAAAATAGCCCTTGCTAAAATATTCAGTTGGTTTGGCATACTTATTATATCACATTTGGGGCGGTTTGTAAATATGTTTATTGAAATTTTTAAAATTACCTTCCGGGAGGTAGAAAAAGAGCCTCCCTTTTACACAAGGGAGGCTTTTTTGTTCATGCATGACTTGTCAATTTTCCTGACAAGCACTGCATTTGTGGACACAAATGCAAAATACGGCATACTTCTTTCGAGGTATACCGTATTTTTGAAAACTGTCCTTTAGAGTGAAACTCTAAAGGCTCGGATGTTATCTTTTTATCCAAGCCGCAGGCTTGGCATGGAATCAATGCGCTTGCGCATTGTATGGAATCGCCGAAGGCGTATGGCATCACGCGCAAGCGTGTATACGTATCGCCCTGCGGCTTGATTCCATACAGCTCTGCGAGCTGATTCCATACGCGACTTCGTCGCAATTCCATTCCGCAACGAGTTGCGGATTCCATCCACGGCTACGCCGTGATTAGGATGCGAAAGGAGAACGATATGGCAAAGAATTTATGGAAACAGAGAGTTGGCTCAAATTGATTTTTTCATTGGGAAGCATTGATGAAGAAATCTTCAAGAAATACCGTAATCTCTGTGGAAGAATTCGCAGGATGTTGACATCCTCTTGTATTAAAATTGAAACCAAAACGCCGAGGGCGACCAATTACGGTCGCCCTCGGCGTTTTGGTTGTTCGCTCGGCATGCGCTATCACATGGCGGTGGAAGCCCGCTGTGTGACGGGTTAAAGGAAACCAATCTGCATGGTGTGTTCCTATCTTCTCATAGGAGGGGCATGCGTGGCTGACTGATGGGGGCTCTCATCATGGTTTCTTTTTTACTTTTACAATCGGCTATATTGTTTTAAAGAACAATAGGTGCTTTGTAGTCGATATCCACACCGCAAGCACGCAGGATGATCCTGTGCAGTCTTGCTTCGTATTCATAGGTGTAGGGATTTTCAATTTCACCGCGCACCATTGCGGCAAATGCATCCATCATGGGGATATAGCGATCGTGGGGCTCGGTTTGATAGAAATTTCCCGTAGCATTCCAGCCCCTTTCGAAGGTTTCTCTGACATCGGTGTGAAGCGAGACAATCCAGTTTTCATGCGGGGGACTGTAAAACTCCAACGGCTTGAGTTCTACGGTGCCAAGTGTACCGCAAACAACAAGCTGACGGCGAAAATACCCACCAAACTCGGTGGAGGTGGATTGTGCGGTGGAGATACCGTTGTGATAGCGAAACGCCGCCATGCCAAAATCCTGAGCCTCCACACCGTCGATACCCGTAGCGGTGGAAAGCGGAATGATTTCATCCGGTACACCTTGAATTTGTACGATGAGGTCAATGAGGTGACAGCCGAGATGGTATAGCATACCACCGGGGAACTGTGCCAGCCACGCACGTTTTTCTTTGTTGAGCCAGCAGTTCATCTGCGCTTCTACGCTGTAGATATCCCCCAGCTTGCCATCCTTGATGTCCTGCATAAGCTTTACAATGGCAGGCGTGTAACGGTACATGTAGCCAAAGTGGAAAAGCTTATTATTTTTCTTTTGGATAGACAGCAACTTTTCAAATGATGCTTGATCAATGCTTCCGGGTTTATCCATTTGAATGTGAAGCCCGTGTTCAGCGGCAATGATACCGTATCTTGTCAAATCCACATCATGCGTTTCGATGATCGCGGCATCGAGCCCTTCAATGTTCAATGCATCCTCAAGCGACAATACGGGGGTTTCCTGCAATCCGCCCACAAGCCGATTCACACGTTCGAGCCCCCACTCCTCACCCTCGGGGATGACGACTGCCGCCACGTCATACAGATCGCTGTTTCGAATGGTACCGTAGGTGCTCCATCCGTGATCGTGTGCGATGCCGATTTGAATAACCTTAATTTTTTTCACGGTTTTATCTCTTTATTTCTCCCAATCAAACTGAACGATGGGGAAATTCTTTTCGGTTGCAAGACGGCCAAATACCTCGGGACCTTCCGTGTAGGAGTGAACCTCATCAACAAGAGCTGCCAAATTGATTCTTCCGTGTGCCTGAAGATTGATCAGTGTAAGGGCATCGTCGCGCTCAGTCCACCATCCGTCGGAGGAATCCACGTTCGGTCTTGCGGCTGTGTGTGCGCCGACAAGTGTGATCCCCGGGCCGTGTACCTTGTGGTAGTAGTCGATGGTGAAATCCGAATTTCTGGTGCATCCAAGCAGGGCAATGCGTCCGAATTTTGCCATGCAGTCAAGTGCCATATCAAGCCCTTGCCCCAGTCCTGTTACCTCAATGCATACCTTTGCGCCGCCGTTTGTAAGCTCCTTGAGTTTTTTGGAAAACTCGGGATCAAACGGATCAAGCGCAAAATCGGCGCCAAGCTCCAACGCTCGCTGTCTCTTGCTTTCGATCGGATCGCAGGCAATGACGGGAACTGCTCCTGCCGCATGCAGAAGTTGAACTGCGGTAAGACCCAAAACGCCCAATCCCATGACCATTGCCGACTCGCCGAGCTCAACCTTGCACTTGCGGATAGCAGCCAGCGGGAAGGTTGCTATATGTACCAATGCGGCGGCATCAAAGCCGACCTCATCGGGAAGCTTATAGACTTTTCTTTCAATCAATGCATTATATTTTGAGTGCTTTGTCCAAGAGCAGGCAACGCGGTCGCCCACTTTGACACTTTTTACGTCTGCGCCTACAGCTTCAACCACACCGGCAATGCTATAGCCCGCGGAACGGGGATAAATAGCGACCTTGTTATTGGAGTAAATGCTGACATTGGGGTCGCCCATCAGATTTGCTCTTTCGGTTCCTGTGCTGATCGTGTCGCGTACACTGCGGACAAGCACCTCACCCGCTGCGGGGATGGGAGCTTCTGTTTCGGTCATTTCAGCGACGCCGACGGATGTGAAAATGATATTTTGATTTTTCATAAACAAATCCTCACTTTTTATGGTTTTATTTATTGCTTTTATATTTTAACATATTGACAAACAAAAAAGAAGATGGTATACTACACAAAAAGGAAACAATTCTGCATTTTTTTTTGAAAAAAGAAATTTTTTGAGTTGGAGGGTAAAAAAATGAAGCTGATCTCATGGAACGTAAACGGCTTTCGCGCGTGTCTTGGCAAGGGTTTTGCCGATTTTTTCAAGGAGACCGATGCCGATCTTTTTTGTATACAGGAGACCAAAATGCAGGAGGGGCAAGCCGAGCTTGATGCCCCGGGATATTATCAATACTGGTACAGCGCCGAGAAAAAGGGCTATTCGGGAACTGCGGTTTTTTCCAAAAGAGAGCCGATTTCGGTGCAATACGGCATCGGGATCCCCGAGCACGACACCGAGGGGCGTGCGATCACGCTTGAATTTGAGGATTTTTATTTTCTGTGCGTCTACACGCCAAACGCGCAAAGAGAGCTGGCGCGGCTGGACTACCGCATGGCGTGGGAGGATGCTTTGCGCGGATATATCATGAAGCTGGACGAAAAGAAGCCCGTGATCTATTGCGGCGACCTTAACGTGGCGCACGAGGAGATCGACCTCAAAAATCCCAAGACCAATCACCACAGCGCGGGATTTTCCGACGAGGAGCGCGCGAAATTCTCGGAGCTTCTCCAAAGCGGCTTTGTCGATACCTTCCGCGCGCTTTACCCCGACAAGGTCGAGTATTCGTGGTGGAGCTATATGATGAAGGCGCGGGAGAAGAACGTGGGCTGGCGCATCGACTATTTCGTGGTGTCCGAGCGGCTATTTGCGCGCGTCAAGGACAGCTTTATTTTGGGGCACATAATGGGAAGTGACCATTGCCCCGTGGGAATCGAACTGGAAGAAGGAGAGAACAGATGAATTTTACAGAGATTGCAAAAAACAGACAATCCTGCCGAAGCTACGACCCGACGCGCACAGTCGAGCGCGAAAAGCTGGACGCGATCCTTGAGGCGGTGCGGCTGTCTCCCTCTGCCTGCAACGGTCAGCCCTATCACCTCACGGTCTGCACGGGGGACACGGCAAAGCAGGTCGCACAAGCCGTGATGGGCATGGGAATGAACAAGTTTGCCGCCGATGCTCCGGTTTTGATCGTGATCTCCGAGGAGACTTACGTGGCATCCGCCGCTTTGGGTGCGCGTGTCAAGAAAAACGACTACCGCTCGATCGACATCGGCATTGCCGCCGCATATCTTACCGCCGAGGCGACCGCACAGGGGCTTTCCACCTGCATCTTGGGCTGGCTGGACGATGAAAAGATCCGTGAGATCTGCGGATTGGATAAGCCCGTGCGGCTGGTCATCACGCTGGGATATGCCACCGCCAACGATGCGTTGCGCCCCAAAAAGCGAAAAAGCCTTGATGAATTGGTGAGTGAGCAATAAAATAAAAAAACAACGCTCCCGTATGTACTTTTGATGCATACGGGAGCGGTTTTATAATATTATTTTTTCATTTTCCGTCCCATTTTAGGCTTTGGCGCGGTTAACCTCGATGGCTTTCCGCCCGCTTTTGGCTTTTGCAGGGGCTTGTGGCCCTTTGCCGTTTTGTCCGATCGCTCGCTCTTTCCGTAATGCGCCGATGCGTGACCGCTTTTTTGACGGGGCGCGTTTTTGGAAGAACTGACGGCACCCGTATGCGTGTTTGCGGGGCGTACCAAACAGTCCTTGCCAAAGCCGATGAGGTCGGTTCTGCCGGCTTTTGTCAGTGCCTCGCGCACAAGGTCGGCGTTTTGCGGACGGTTGTACTGAAGCAGCGCGCGTTGCAGCTGCTTTTCGTGGTAATCGGTGGCAACGTAAACCGGCTTCATGTTGAGGGGATTGATCCCCGTGTAGTACATCACCGTCGATGCCGTGCCGGGGGTGGGGTAGTAATCCTGAACCTGCTCGGGCGCGTAGCCGTTTTGCTTGAGGCAGACGGCAAGCTCCACGGCATCCTTTAAGGTGGAGCCGGGGTGGCTTGACATCAGATAGGGAACCAGATATTGCTCCTTGCCGATGGCGTGGGTAATATCAAAGAATTTCTCTCGGAATTTTTCATACACATGGAACGGCGGCTTGCCCATGCAGCCCAGCACCGCGTCGGAGCAATGCTCGGGGGCGACCTTGAGCTGTCCGCTGACGTGATCCTTCACAAGCTTGTGGAAGAATTCGTCGCTCTTGTCCGCCATGAGGTAGTCAAAGCGGATCCCGCTTCGGATAAAGACTTTTTTGACCTTTGGAAGTGCTTCAACCTCTTTTAGCAGCCGCAGATACTCGTCGTGGCTGACCTTAAGATTTTTGCAGGGCGTGGGGGCAAGACACTTTCTGCCCGCGCACACACCGTCCTTGAGCTGCTTGTCGCAGGCGGGATAGCGGAAGTTTGCCGTAGGGCCTCCCACGTCGTGAATATAGCCCTTGAAATTGGGCAACTCGGTAATCTTTTTCGCCTCCTCGACCACACTTTTGATACTGCGTGAGCGCACCGTGCGCCCTTGATGAAAGGCGAGCGCGCAGAAGTTACAGCCGCCAAAGCAGCCGCGGTTGTGCGTGATCGAAAACTGAACTTCTTCAATCCCGGGAACCCCGCCCAAAGCCTCGTACGAGGGATGATAGGCGCGCATATAGGGGAGGGCGTACACGCGGTCAAGCTCCTCGCGCTCCAAGGGGGGCATCGGCGGATTTTGCACCAGCATCTTGTTGTCGTAGATCTCACAAATGGCTCGTCCGTTGATCGAGTCCTGATTTTTATACTGTACGCCAAACGCCTCGGCGTATTTGCGCTTGTTTTCCTTCAGTTCGTTGTAATCAAAGGTTGCCGCAACCTCAAAATGCACCGCGTCCTCGGGCTTTGCAAGGTAGACCGTACCGCGCACGTCGCGGATCTTGCGGATCGGCACACCGCGATCGAGCAATTCCGCAATGCGGAGCAGAATGTTTTCCCCCATGCCGTAGGTGAGGATGTCGGCGCGACTGTCAACCAGCACCGAGCGGCGCACCTTGTTGTCCCAGTAGTCGTAGTGCGCAAAGCGGCGAAGCGATGCCTCGAGTCCGCCGATCACGATCGGCACGTCGCCAAACGCCTCGCGGATGCGGTTGCAGTAAACGATCACGGCTCTGTCGGGGCGCCCCCCCATCTTGCCGCCCGCGGTGTAATAATCAAAGCTGCGCTTGTTTTTGGCGGCGGTGTAATGTGCCACCATGCTGTCAATATTGCCCGACGTAACGAGAAACCCGAGGCGCGGACGCCCAAATTCTCGAAACGCGTCACAGCTTTTGTAATCGGGCTGGGAGAGGATGGCAACGCGAAAGCCCGCCGCCTCCAAAACGCGCGAGATGATGGCAACGCCAAAGGACGGGTGATCGACGTAAGCGTCGCCCGTCACGTAAACAAAATCGGGAGCATCCCAGCCGCGCGCCTCCATATCGGCACGGGTGAGAGGCAGAAAGCCTGTTGTTTGCATAGGTACCGTCCTTTTTTATTCTTCT
>JAFTXB010000209.1 GCA_017461825.1 Clostridia bacterium | reverse complement strand
GAGGGTAACGATGTTTTTTTTTGAACGTTTTGAAGGATGTGCGGCGGGGGCGCAATATGTTCGCACAAACCCGCGTCCTTTTTTGGCGTTTATGCACACGGAACAGTTCTTTTGCCTCGGTAAGCTATTGGTAAGCGTTTGTAGATCTCTTCGCCGCAAGCGGCTCGACTTTTTGCTGATCGCTTTGCTCGACTGCAAAATGCTTCGCGGGCTACGCGCGCTCAGGATGACAGTACGTTTTTTGTTATGAGGTGGGCGTTTGTATCGGTGGTATACCTTTCTTTTCGGGACGAGCAAGCCCGTCCCCTACAAAATTTGTGCGTTTTTTGTTTGTGCGGTGGTGAGCGTACAAGCTGCGCCAATTTTTGCCCCCAAATGGGGAGCGAGGCACGAACATCCCCACTATAGCCAATTACCCCTTTTTTTGAAAGTTTTTTGAGGGGGTGCGGGGGAGCCTTTTTTTCAAAAAAGGCTCCCCCGCAAAACACTTCAACCTTTACACATCAATATCCTTCATGTAGCGGTTGCCGTTTTCGGTGATGAATTTTTTACGGGCGGGGAGGTTGTCGCCAAGGAGGGTGTCGAAAATGACCTCTGTGGCGGCGGCATCGGCGGGGGAAACCGAGATGAGGCGGCGTGTTTCGGGGTTCATGGTGGTCTGCCACATCATTTCGGGCTCGTTTTCGCCAAGACCTTTCGAGCGTTGCAGGGTGTATTTTTTGTTGCCCAGCTTTTTGAGAATTTCAGCTTTTTCAAATTCGTCGTAGGCAAACAGCGTTTCGTCTTTGGTCGTGATCTCAAACAGGGGCGACTCGGCAATAAATACCTTGTGCTCCTTGAGAAGCGTGGGGAGGAGACGGTAGAAAAGCGTGAGGAGCAGCGTGCGGATCTGAAAGCCGTCCTCGTCGGCATCGGTACAGATGATGATCTTCGACCAACGCAGGTTGCCAAGGTCAAACGCGCTCATGTCGCTCTTTTTCTTGCTGTGGATCTCCACGCCGCAGCCGATGACTTTGAGCAGGTCGGTGATGATCTCGTTTTTGAAAATTTTGTCGTAATCGCTTTTGAGGCAGTTCAAGGTTTTGCCGCGCACGGGGATGATCGCTTGGTATTCGGCGGCACGGCCCAATTTACACGAGGTCAGCGCCGAGTCACCCTCCACAATGTAAAGCTCGGCAACGTTTGGATCCTTGGAGCGGCAGTTGACAAACTTTTCCACGCGGTTGGCGGCGTCGATCGAGCCCGCCAGCTTTTTCTTGACGTCAACGCGCGCGCGCTCGGCACTTTCGCGGCTGTGCTTGTTGATGAGCACCTGATTGGCAAGCAGCTCGGCGGCTTTGGGATTTTCAATAAAATAGATCTCCAGCTGACTGCGCATGAATTCGTTGAGCGCGTCGCAGATAAAGGTGTTTGTAATCGCCTTTTTGGTCTGGTTTTCGTAGGACGTTACCGTGGAAACGCTGTTGATGACCAGCACCAGACAGTCGGCAACGTCGTTGAAGGTGATCTTGCTTTCGTTTTTTGTATAGCGGTTGTTGGCTTTGAGGTATTTGTCAAGCGCGTAGGTGAACGCCAAACGCACCGCGCGGTCGGGGGAGCCTCCGTGCTCAAGGTAGCTGGCGCAATGGTAATACTCCAGCATGCTGACCGTGTTGGAGACGCAAAATGAAATGTCGGCTTTGAACTTGTATTCGTCCTTGTCCTCGCGGTCACGTCCCTGCGTTTCCAAATGCCAGCTGACGGGGGCGGTAAGGGCACCCTCACCCACCACCTCGCCGATATAGTCGGCAATGCCGTTTTCGTAGAAGAATTTCTGCTCGGAAAAGCTGCCGTCCTCTTCTTCGATCTGCAAAATGAAGGAAATACCTGCCGTAACCACCGATTGGCGGCGCAGGGTGTCCTCAAAAAACTCGCGCGGGATGTTGATGTCGGTGAAAACGTCGAGGTCGGGTCTCCAATGAATGACCGTTCCCGTGCGCTTTTCCTTAGGGGTCAGCGGACGCTCGCAAAGCTCGCCCTCAACCTCTCCCTTTTTGAAGGAGATCGAGCGCTCGACCTGGCCGTCGTAGGATTTTACCATCATAAATTCCGAGCTGCATTGCGTTGCGCACGCGCCCAAACCGTTGAGTCCCAGCGAATATTCGTACGCCGAGCCGTCGCTGTTGTTGTCGTATTTACCGCCTGCGTAGAGCTCGCAGTAAATGAGATCCCAGTTCCAGCGCCCCTCGGCTTCGTTCCACCCAAGCGGAACGCCGCGCCCGTGGTCGTCCACCAGCAAGCTCTTGTCGCGAAAGACCTTTACGAGAATTTCGCTGCCGTGTCCCTCTCTCGCCTCGTCTACCGAGTTGGAAAGGATCTCAAAAAAGGAGTGCTCACAGCCCTCCAGCCCGTCCGAGCCGAAGATGACCGCAGGGCGTTTCCGCACACGGTCGGCACCTTTTAAGGCTTTGATGCTTTGGTTGTCGTACTGTTGTTTTGCCGTATCTTTTGTTGCCATTCGTGGTATCCTTTCTCCAAAATCAGTTCTCGCGGGGCTTGCAAAGATCTGCCCATTCCAACGCCTGCGAGGCACAAAACAGCTCGTCGCAGCTCATGCGCACCGCGCTGCTGGCACTGCCTGCGGCGGGGTAGATACAGTCAAAGCGCAAAAGCGAGCGGTCGAGATAGACCTTCACGCCCTCGGGCAGGGCAAAGGGGCAAACGCCGCCCACCGCGTGGCCGGTTGCGGCAAGCGCGTCGTCAAAGCTCATCATTTTCGCTTTGGTGCCAAAATGCGCCTTGAATTTTGCGTTGTCAATTTTTTGGTCGCCCGCCGTGACGATCATAAGGCACTCGCCGTCGGTGCCGTAAAAGGTGAGCGATTTTGCAATGCGTGCCGGCTCGGTGCCAAGCGCCGCGGCGGCAAGCTCCACCGTCGCGCTGGAGACGTCAAACTCCATGATGCGGTCGGCAAGCGCGTATGAATTCAGATAAGTGCGTACGGATTCAATTGACATGATCATTCCTGTCCTTTTTTATTCTCCTATTTATTATAACAGAAAAAAGAGCGTTTGAAAAGGGGGAAAGTTTAAATTTTTTCGAAAAAACGCATTTTTTGGCAAGTTTCTCTTGCAACTTTGGGAAAAAAGGAATATAATATAGGTAGAACAAAGGATTTTGAGAGGGGAGTGGTTGCATGGAGCTTTGCGGGCGGCGCGTGGCGGTGGTGGGACTTGGCGTTTCCAACCGCCCGTTGATCGACTTTTTGCTGAAAAAAGGCGCATGCGTGACCGGGCGCGACAAGATTATGCGTGAGGCGTTCGGGGCTTTTGCCGATGAATGGGAATCGCGCGGCGTGCGGCTTGCTTGCGGTGACGGCTATCTTGACGGGCTTGACGAGGAGATCATCTTCCGTGCCCCGGGCATTCGTCCCGACCATCCCGCTTTTTTGGCGGCTGTGGCAAAAGGGGCGATCCTCACCTCGGAAATGGAGCTGTTTTTGGAGCTTTGCCCCGCAACCGTGATCGGCGTGACCGGGAGCGACGGCAAGACCACCTCCACCACCCTTACGGGGCTGATGCTGGAGCGTGAGTGTGAAAAACGCGGACGCGGACGCGTGTACGTGGGCGGAAATATCGGGCAACCGCTCCTGCCCGTGGTGGACGAAATGACGGCAGACGATTTTGCCGTGGTGGAGCTTTCGAGCTTTCAGCTCATGACCTTAAAGCGTTCGCCGCACCGCGCGGCAATTACGAACGTCACGCCAAATCACCTCGATTGGCACCGCAACATGGCGGAGTATATCAACGCCAAAACCAATATTTATCGGCACACGGGCAACGAGCTGTTAGTCCTGAACGCCGAAAACGAGGTCACGCGGGATCTGGCACGGAGCAGTTCCTCTCCCGTGACGCTGTTTTCCTCGCGTTGCACTTGTCCCGCCGAGCTTGGCGCGCTTTTGCGTGAAGGCGACCGAGCATATTACCTCAAGAATGGCGCGATCACGCATTGGGACGGAGAAAAAGAGACGGCAGTGCTGGAGCGGTCGGACATTCTTTTGCCCGGGATGCACAACGTGGAAAACTACATGACGGCGTTGGCGCTCACCCACGGCTTGGTGTCGATCGAAAGCATCCGCGCGGTGGCGACGACCTTTATGGGGGTACCGCATCGCTTGGAGCGTGTGCGCGAGCTTGACGGAGTGATCTATTATAACAGCTCGATCGATTCCAGCCCCACGCG
>JAFTXB010000208.1 GCA_017461825.1 Clostridia bacterium | reverse complement strand
CATCATCAACGAGCGAAAAACAGCGGGCGGACGCCTCATTTGCGTTGGCACCACATCGTGCCGCACGATCGAGTCGGTGGCGCGTGAGGACGGAACCATCCCCGCCATGAGCGGAGACACGGGCATTTTCATCTATCCGGGCTACCGCTTCAAGGCGGTTGACGCGCTGATCACCAATTTCCACCTGCCTGAGAGCACGCTGCTCATGCTGGTATCGGCGTTCTACGACAAGGAAAAGGTGATGGAAGCCTACAAAACGGCGGTGGAGGAGCGGTATCGGTTCTTTAGCTTTGGCGATGCCTGCTATATATTTTAACTAAATAAAATGGGATATAACAATTATGCAATTTTACTAATTGGTAAAAACTAATAGCCAATCGGTAATTCTTTCGGCAACAATAGAATCAAATCAAAAAAATCTTTCCGAAATCCATTGACAAAATAGGATAAATCCTATATAATATAAGTGTAGGATAAAACAATCCATTTTTACGGAGAATAATCAATGAATGAGATCAAAATCAGGTATTCAAAGGATGCGCTGAAATTTTTATCAAAATTGGATAAAAAATCGGTTGGTAGAATCCGTGATGCTATTGCGGGACTAACCTATAATCCACCTGTCGGAGATATAAAAACAATGCAAGGCTACAACGACGGACGTAAACGACTTCGTGTTGGCTCGTGGAGAATTATCTACCGACACGAAAACGAAGAAACGGTTGAGATCATCTTCGTGATTGATATTGGCAATCGCGGAGATATATACAAATAAGGAGGTATCTTTTATGTCAAGTATTGCAATTGAAGCTGCACGCTTAATGGATGCTCTGCCTGAAGCAGACAAGGCGTTTGCTTATGAGTTTATCAAAAAGCTGGTTCTTGCTTGGGATCCCGATTTTACCAAGGTAACTGCTGATGAGGCGAAAAGAATAGAGGATGCTGAAAACAGCGGTTATGTTGATGCGGATGAAATTGATTGGGAGAGCATTGGAACCGATGAGTAACGTAACCCATACTGTCGAAGCGGACGAAATTATACAGGCATTGATCGAGGCAAGACGTGCGTCGGGAATGACGCAAAAGGAATTGTCCGAGCTGACGGGAATTGCCCAAGGCGACATCAGCAAGCTGGAAAAAGGAAACGCAAATCCGTCCTTACGGACATTGATCAGACTTGCCGAAGGAATGGGGATGCAGTTAAAAGTGGAATTTTGTCCTTCAAGCCATTAACGAAGCAGGGCATTTTTGCCCTGCTGAATTTTTGAAGTTAAGCATTAAAAATTACCGATTGGTTATGTGAAATTACCAATCTTATATCCCATACACATCGGAGAAGGAATGGGAATGAAATTGAAATTGGAGTTTGTTCCTGCAAATCGTTAATTGTATGCTTACCGATTGGTTTGCGAAAGCCTGCCAATCGGTAATTTTTTCCGATCAAGCTATTGACAACCGATTCTCGGTATGATATAATAATTTCGTGGATTGGGGACGGCACCCATAACAAAAAACGGCGTTCACATCAAAGCAAAATCGAATACAAAGGGGGCGACACCCATCGAAAAAAACGTGATTGTAGTAGATGAAGCGGGAAACGAATATGAAGCAACCTACCCAAAAAGGGCAAAAGGTCTTGTAAAAAACGGCAGGGCACGCTTCGTAGCTGAAAACAAAATATGTCTTGCGTGTCCGCCGAATGAAAATTTGGAGGATCAGAAAATGACAGACAATAGAACCGAAAATGCCGTTTTGACGGAAAAAGAAATTTTTGATCAGATCGTATTGCTTCAAAAGCAGTTGACCGAAAATTCCCCCACGTCTCTTCATCGCCTCGGGGAGGCGCTGTATGATGCTCTCGGAGAGGGAGAGGAGGCTCGCCTTACCGACGATCAGGTTTCGGAGATTTGTACGGTGTTTGCACAACGCGAGGAAACACTATATCGGATGTTGGAGTTTTATCGGAAAATGTATGACGATTGCCGAAACGAGAAAGAACGCAAGGTCGACATGATAAAATCGAGCTTTGACACTATTCTTACATATCTGTCCTGCATCGAAGATTCTGAAGATAAGGCTTCTGTCGTACATGATGTTGCCGAAAAGGTTTCGGATATGGTTTCCAAAGTAATAAGCGAGTGATTTTTTGTCCCAGAGGATTGATTTCCTCTGGGATTTTCATAATATCTATTGACAGCATCACGATACCGTGATATAATATGATGTGGAGAATCCGAAACAATCCCACCGCTTGAATGATAGGAGGTAGCATGATGTTTCACAAAATCAAAAATGTTTTTGCGCTTCCCGAATACAAATTGAGCGTTCAGTTTTCGGAGGGCGTAACCAAAATTTATGATGTAAAGCCTTTGTTTGAAAAAATACCTTTGTTTGCTGGATTAAAGAACGATCAAGCAGAGTTTACTTGTGTATCTGTTGATGTAGGCGGATACGGTATTGTTTGGAACGACGAACTTGACCTTTCCTGCGATGAGCTTTGGGAAAACGGTGTGCAGGTAGACACTCCTTTTGACGGACTTATGGCATTCAGCGATGCAACCGAGCTTTGGGGCTTAAATGAAAGCACACTTCGCAAGGCGATCACTTACGGAAAGCTTGTAAACGGTGTTGATGTTTGCAAATTTGGCAAGCAATGGGTTGTTTCTGTTGAAGCAATGAAGCGGGAATACGGCAGTGGGAACGAGCGAGTATAAAGGACGGTTTTACAGATCGCAAGCAAGGAAGTAAAAAACATGAACCTACCAATCGAATTTGAGGCCCGCATGAAGGATCTGCTCGGCGCCGAATACGGGGCGTTTTACGAGGCACTTTGCCATGAAAATGCCGTCAAGGGCTTGCGTGTCAACACGCACAAGGTAAGAATTGAGGCGTTTGCCCAAAACGCGCCCTTTCCGATGAAAGCGATCGACTACGTGCAAGGCGGCTTTATCGTTTCCGAGGATGCGCAGGCGGGCAAGAATCCCTACCATCATGCAGGGGCATACTATATGCAGGATCCCGGGGCGATGGCAAGCGTTGCGGCTCTGCCGGAGGCGCTTTGGGAGCAAAAGGATTTGAAGATCCTCGACGTCTGTGCCGCACCCGGAGGCAAGACAACACAGCTTGCCGCCCTCTGCCGACCAAACGGAGGCGCGGTTGTGGCAAATGAATACGTATCGGCGCGAAGCCGCATTTTGGCGGGCAATATCGAGCGCATGGGGCTTGACAACGTTATGGTGCTCAATGTCGACAGCAAATATCTTGCCGAGTGGTACCCCGCATATTTTGATCTTGTCGCGGTCGACGCCCCCTGCTCGGGCGAGGGAATGTACCGCAAGACCGACCTCGCAATCACCGAGTGGAGCCTTGAAAACGTGAAAATGTGCGCCGCGCGGCAGGCGGAAATTTTGGAAAATGCCGCCAAGACGGTTGCGCCGAACGGATACCTGCTTTATTCCACCTGCACCTATTCGCCGGAGGAAAACGAGGCGACGGTTGCGGCATTCCTTGACCGTCACGGCGATTTTTCGGTCTGTCAAGTGTCGGATGCTGTGATCGCGCATACTGCGGATGGCGTCGACGTCACAAACGGAAAACACCCCGAGCTCACACAATGCCGTCGCTTTTATCCGCACGTCTCCCCCGGGGAGGGGCAGTTCGTTG
>JAFTXB010000207.1 GCA_017461825.1 Clostridia bacterium | reverse complement strand
GTGATTCATCCCGTTGCAGTTGCTCCTTATGTTATGGCAGACGAGTCATGACCACCAGCCGTGCCGGTGGCTTGCACAAGCCCCCTTGGGGCATTCCACACGCTGAGCCTATAGGCTCGTCGAATAATCCGCCACTTGCGGTAGTTGCCCCACCGCCACAGATATGGCAACTATTTTTAAGCCTCCCTTGTGTAGAAAGGAAGACGCAAGCGTCACGAGATTGCCTTTGGCAACTCGAGGTGGCACGGCTTGCCGTGACGGAGGGATTGTTTTATTATGTTTTGCCACGAGTACAATCCCTCAGTCGCTTCGCGACCTCCCTTTACACAAGGGAGGCTTTTTGTTTATCTGCAAGTGCGCACTTACTCACCACCGAAGGTGTTTGCGTGATAGAATATTTTACCGCCGAGAGTAACCGTTTGGTTGCTCTCGGCGGCACAATTTATTCGTTTTCGAAATAGGGCTTGGTTCTGTTGCAGGTAAAATCGTAATAACATTGTCTTGCATTGATAAATTGGTATGCCATCATCAATAGCGGACGGATTTCGGGATTGCTCCACTTATGATATACCTTGATTATGCTATCATCCAATGTTAAGCTATCTTCATTTAAAAGACCATATTTAACAAGTAACGGTTCAATTTCAAGGAATCCTTCAAGTGTAATTCCAATTTTCTTGGCCATCATATCCGCCGTATATTGACTTGTTTCTGTTGTGCTTTGTGTGAAAACAATTGCCTTCATTCCATCATTCGAAGCAAGCAATGAGAAGAACTCACCAAAGTTCTTTTCAGACAATAGCTTTTTTGATATTTCGGGAGTATCGCTGACAGCACAAAAGAATGGAAAGTTTTCTACAAGTGACAAATATGTTGTTCCTTCGTTGTTGATAATTTGTGATGTTATTTGCTGATTGCCACGATTATTGTCAACAACATCTTTTAATAGCGGTCGGCTTTCATTCCCGAAATATGCGCTTTGTACAGTCCATATAGTATCAAACAAAAACTTGAACAAATCTATTCCTTCATCTTTGCAGTGTGTCTTTTGAAGGCAAAATTTAAACAAATCATCAAGGATTTCATCTTGAGTGTAATCAGATATTTTCTTTTCTACTCCAAATAAGGCATCGATTGACACCCCTAAAACCTTAGAAATAGTCGGTAATAAATACGTGTCCGGAACACCGCCATTTTCCCATTTCGATACAGCTTGTCCCAAAACGCCTACTAATTCCCCAAGCTGTTCCTGCGTATAGCCTTTAAGTTTTCTATATTTTGCAATCTTTTCTCCGATTTTGAGTTCCATAATAACCTCCACAGCTTCATTATCACCGGTGTGGTCTTATTATATCACAAATTACGGTTTGATACAATAGAGGCAATGTTGCGTTTCGCAACTGTGAGTTGAATTTTGCTTTTGTGTCTACAAAAGCAGTGCTTGTAAAGAAAAATGACAGAGAATACAAATCCATCCTCTGTTATTTCCCGTCGGTAGGTAGCGCATCCTTAAAACTGTCCTTAAGAACACGCGCCTTAATCTTTCCGATTTTTTTGCTTATTTTTCTATTTGTAATTTACAAATCAGCGTTTTTGTGCTATAATGACCGTAGAATCATAAATCACATCAGGAAAAGAGGTATCCACCATGAGGATCGCAATCTGCGACGACGAGGCTGTTTGCCGCGATCAGGTCATATCCGTCGCACGCGCCTATGCCGAAGCGCACCCCGAAAGAAACGTTTCCTTTACCGCGTTTGAGTGGACGGAAGATCTGCTGGCGGCGGCAGGAAAGATCGGCGGCTTTGACGTTTATATCCTTGATATCGTGATGCAAAGAGACCTCAACGGCATTCAGCTTGGTCAAAAGTTGCGCGAAGCGGGATATGACGGAAAGATCATCTATCTCACGTCGAGCGAGGAATACGCCATCGATTCGTTTAAGGTCAAGGCGTTTCATTACATCATGAAGCCGATCGAGCAGACGGTGCTTTTTTCGGTGCTCGACGAGGCGTACGATGCCATATCGGTTCAGAAAAACCGAAGCATCATTGTCAAAACCAAGCAAAACAGCGTCAAGCTGCAATTTGACAGCATCCTGTATGCCGTGCTTACCAAACGCGCGATCGTCTATCATCTGGTCGGCGGCAAGACGGTGGAATGTACCACCCTGCGCACCACCTTTACCGAGGCTGTGTCCCCACTTCTCGAGGACAGCCGCTTCGTCCTTTGCGGTGCAGGCATGGTGGCAAATATGCACCACATCACCATGGTCGAAAGCGACGCATTGGTCTTTCGGGATAAACACCGCGCCTATCTCGGCAAAAAAGCCTGTCAGGAGATCCGCGCCGCGTGGAACGATTTTTGGTTTAACGGGGAGGGTAGCAGATAACCATGCTCAGAGCATTTTCACTTTTGTGGTCTATGGTCCACACTCTTGTTCTGTTTCTGATGCTGTTTGAATCGCGGTATCCGAAAAAGAAAATGAGAGCCATTACCTTTTCCACCATGATCCCTCTTATTGCAGTCAACACCGTGCTTACGTTTCTCGTCGACGCTGACACCATGGGCGTTCTGATGCTGTTGACGCTCTCGCTCCCCAGCCTGATCGTGTTTTGGTTTCTGGCAAAGAACCGTGACGGACGCTTCTTTTTCACCTTCTGTCTCGTGGATACCGTGGTACTGGAGATCATTTACATAACGGCCATCATCGATTTTTATGTAACTCCCGATACCAATATCCTCATGTTTGCCACTCGTCTCGTCATCTATCCGATTCTGGAATGGCTCATTTACAAAAAGATCCGTCCGATCTTTTTGGGGGTGCAGAATCAGGTAAAACGCGGTTGGTATGTCTTTGCCGTCATCGGCGCGCTGTTTTACGTGCTCATGACGCTGGTCATAAACCGCCCAACCATCATCACCTCCCGCCCCGAGTATCTGCCCGCGGCGATCCTGCTCTTTATCCTCATCCCCGTTATCTACATCCATATTTTCGTAACCCTGATCGCACAGCAAAAATTCCATGACGTGGCAGAGCAGGAGAACATCCTAAAACTTCAGGTGCACAACACCTCGGCGCGGATCGAGGAGCTGGCGGCGGCAGACGAAAAGTTCCGTGAGGAACGCCACAACCTCCGTCACAAAATGAAGATCATCACAAACCTCGTGGAAACGGGACAGTATGACGAGCTTCGCAAGCTGATGGTACAGTACAACGACAACCTGCGCGAAACGCAGGTCAAGCGATACTGCAAAAATGCCGTGATCGATGCCGTTCTTTCAACCTTTATCAAAAGCGCCGAGAGCAAGGGCATTACGGTCAACGTGGGCGTTGCCTTCCCCGAACCCATTCCCATCAACGAGACCGAGCTGGCAACCGTGTTTGCCAACGCGATCGAAAACGCCATTCACGCTTGCGAAAAACTGGAGAACGGACAGCCGCGTGTCATCGATATCAAGGTGCTGTCAACACCGCAATTCATGGTGCAGATCAGCAACACCTACAACGGGCAAGTGGAATTTGACGACAACGGCATTCCCGTCAACCGCGAGCACGATCACGGATTCGGCACACGCTCGATCGCGGCATTCTGTAATAAATACGGAGCCTATTATCAGTTCCAAGCCACGGCGGATAAATTTACGCTGTATCTGAATCTGTAAAAAAGAAAAAAGCCCTTGAAAACCAAGAACTTCCCCAAAAACTGCTTTATATTTCCAATATGTTCAAAAGGTCCACAACGGAAAATTCCCCGTTGTGGACCTTTTTGACAGAGGAACCCCCCGTCATGCTTCACCGCAAAAAATGATGCGGCATTATCTTAATTTTTCGGCTTGCGGATGCGGTTGAGCTTTTTGTTCATCTTGAGAAGCTCTTCCTTGGTAAAGGAGACGTTCATCATGCCCATCATGCTCGTCAGACGCAGAACGGTAAAGCCGCCCATCATCTGCATCAGTCCTCCGTCCGCCTTGAGATCGACCTCAAAGCCGCCCGACTTCTTCTCTCCCTTGTCCTTGCCCTTCTTGTTGGCATCCATCTTCTTTTTGATCTTCAGCCCCATAGACAGGAACCAAAGCTTGCCGCGCTTGGACTTCATGATATCGGAGATCTTGTCATTGAGCGAATATCTGCCCTCGATCTCGGTCACGTCAAACCAGTTAAGCACAGCGCCCACCTCGCGCAGAACGTAGTCCATATTGCGCTCGGCAACCTTGCGGATCTTGCCCTCGTCGGAAAGCGCTCCCGCTTTTGCAACGATCGTGCTCTCGCCCTCGTTTTTAACGTCGAAATAGAAGAAATGATCGGGTGCCGTCTTTTTACCAACGCTCTTGCCGTTGACAAACAGCTCGACCTCGGGCAGGTTGGAATACACCGTGACCTTGGTAACCTCCTCAACGCGGTCGATATAACGCTTGCCGCACAGGTGTACGAAGGGATCGTCCTCGGGGGAGACCAGCCATGCCTTGTAAGCATAGAAGGAATCCTTCTTGTACTTTCTGTCCATGGTGACAAGCCCCTTGTGGTTCTGTCCGTTCTCACCGCCCTCGGCTCTCGCGTCGGCGCCAAAATCAAACATGTTCCAAACGTGGGTTGCCCACATATATTTGCGGGTGAAGAGCTGCTTGATCAGCTCCTCGTGGTAGTATGCCTGATATTCCTCGGTATAGTCGCCCTGCTTGGGATCGCTGGTGTGCCAGTTGAGCGCCTCACAGCCGTACTCGGAGCAGCCGATCGGAATGTTGGGGTGCGTCTCGTGGAATTTATCAAACCAAGGGCCGTTCATGCTCGTGTCGCCGCCGTACCAACCGAAATAGTGGTTGTAGGAAACAACGTCGGGGATCAGGAGATAGGGATCGTCCATCTTGCACATCGAAACCGCCGCAATGGTGGTCAGACGCGTCTTGTCCATCTCGTGCACCAGATCGTTGAGGATGCGGTGATTCTCAAGCAGGTCGTCGTCCGAGCCGCCGATCGAGATCTCGTTGGAAAGACCCCAGACCACAATACAGGGGTGATTATAATTCTGCGTGATGAGCTCCTTCATCTGCGAGACCGTATTCTCGCGTCCACCCGGCATATGCTTGGAGATATAGGGGATCTCCGCCCAGATAACAAGTCCCTTTTCGTCACACAGATCGTAGAAATACTGATCGTGCTGGTAGTGCGCCAGACGAATGGTGGTGGCACCAACCTCCATAATGAGGTCAATATCCTCTCTGTGGTGCTCGGGCAGGAGCGCGTTGCCCACGCCCAGTCTGTCCTGATGGCGCGATACGCCGCGCAAAGGGTACTCCTCGCCGTTGAGGATAAAGCCGTTGTTGGGATCGATCTTGTAGCTGCGACAGCCGAAGCGCGCGGATATATTGTCGAGCACTGTGCCATTCTCTACGATCTCTGCCGTGCAAGTGTAAAGATAGGGATCCTTGCGGCCGTTCCAAAGGTGAACGCCGTTGATATCAAAGGTCTGCTTGGTATAGGTTCCGGTGCCGCCCGCAACCGCCTCGCCTGCCGCATCGGTGATCGTATAGCGAATCGACTGCCCCTCAGTGAGATCCTTGATATATACCTCAACCTCAACCTTTGCGTCCTTGCCCTCGACTACGGGGGTGATCTTCAGACCGTTTCCGCCGTAATAATCGAGATCAAAGTGGGTGTTGTTCACCGCAATGATGTTAACATCGCGGTAGAGTCCTCCGTAGAAGGTGAAATCCGCCATCTGGGGATAGACGGTATCGTTGGGAGAGTTATCCACCACAATGGCAAGCTCGGTCTCGTCGGAGAGGCTCTCGGTGAGATCGACGCGCCAGGTGGAATAACCGCCGTCGTGATGGGCAAGCTTCGTTCCGCCAACGTAAACGTCTGCCGACGAGTTTGCGCCACGGATCTCGAGATAGTAACGGTCCGCCGCGGGAAGCTCCGCGCGCTTTACCGTTTTGACGTAGAGGCAGGGGCCTCTGAAATAATCGTTGCCGCCGTCATGTCCGTCTGCGGCATTCCATGTATGTGGAAGATCAACTTGCTCGCCGACACGTGCCGCAATATCGGTCGTATCCTTTACAAAGAGCCAATCCTTGTTTAAATTAATAACCTGTCTCATTTTATTCGTTCTCCAATTTCTGAATTTTTAAGAAAATTATATATCAAAATTATGAACTCAATGATAAAAAACATCCCGATTTTTGAAAACGGTGCCCGACAGATGAACCGTCGGACACCGAAAAAACAAAGCGCATTATACGGGATCGGAAGTGTCCTCAGAGGATGTTGCAACTTCACGTCCAAGCTCAACATTCATGTGTTCAAGCGTCTTCTTATCAAGGTTATAGACCAATCCAAGACCTACAAACTGAAGGATCGCGGAAAACAGATACGTACCCGCTACCAGATATCTCATCCGAACGGCAACCTCCCAAACCTGATTGCCCTCGTTTGCGCCTTCGTAACCCAGCGCAACCATGATTACAAGAACCAATGCGGGGCCGATTCCCTGCGCCAGCTTTCTGAAGAAGGAATGCAAAGAATAAACAGTTCCCTCCTCGCGGTTGCCGGTCTTCCATTCATTGTAATCAATGGCATCTCCCATCATTGCCCAGGAGACCGTGGAGTAAATACCAAGACCCAAAGAGAATATCAGCTGGCTGACAATGTAAAGAATCAGATCAAGACCGGTATTATCGGGGGTTACAATAAAGAGTGCCGCAGCCGCAACGATCGAGCAGATCGAACCAAAGGTTGCAAGCTCCTTTTTGCCAAATCTCGCCACCATTTTTCTTGCCAGAGGTGTAAAGCATACGATGGGTATCATGGCAAACAGCTGGACGATTCCCGAGATCTGTACGTTTTTAAAATATGACTGGAAAATAACGGTCACCGCGGTTGCCGCGCCCTGCATACCGATAAACATACCCATTGCCGCAACCGTGGCTCCCACGGCGGGACGGTTTTTCATAAAGTTGACAAACGCTCTGAATACATTGAATTTGGGCTTTTCTTCTTGCAGAGTAATCTCCTGCTCTACGCGGATCTCGGTATTGCGGATCATAAACTGGAAGCAAATAAAGCCGAGAACACCCATGATCAGTGCCGCAATGAAAACACGCTCACCGATCAGGTTGTTGTCCTTATCGTAAATGATACAGGGGAGAATGACCATAGGAAGCATGTTGCCAAAGATCGAGCCGACCGAACGCCATGCAGACAGAGACGCTCTGTCCTTTACGTCATTGGAGATCAGTCCGAGCAGCGAGCCGTAAGGAACATTGGCAACCGTATAGAAGGCATCCCATACCACATAGCCGGCGATAAAGATGATCGCCTTTGCCCAAACGGCTGCATTCGGGAACGGGAGGAAACAACACGCACCGCCAACAATAAGCCCCAAAGAGCCAACCCATATGTAAGTTAAAAATTTGTTTCTCTTATACTTACGTCGATCCGAGTCAATTATCGATCCGATCAGGGGGTCGTTGATCGCGTCCCAAACCTGAACCACGATGAGAAGCAGCGCATACCAAAGATCCATGCCCATAAACTGTGTCCAGAATATCGACATCGTGCTCTTGAGCGCAAAGCTCATGTTACATCCAAGATCGCCCGCCGCATAGGCAAGGCAGTCTCTCATGCCAAATTTGCGCTTACCGTTTGCGGCAAGCTGTGTTTCTTTCTTCATACTGTTTTCCTCTTTTCTTTGTTTTATTTTTTCGCAATGGGACTGCAAACTAAAACCAAAAAAATTCGGCAATAGCATAGCTACCTTTAGTATAAATCATTTTTAGAATATACGTGAGTATTATTTTCATCTGTTTTTGTATTTTTTTCATATATTTATAAAAAAGCATGTTGCATTTTAACAAAAACCGTGATACAATATTAGATAAGCATTGGAATTTTTGTGCCGTCATTCCGACAATACTTTGTCTTTTGGAAGAGGCCCGAGAGGTGAGATCATGAGCTTTTATAACAGTGAGCTGCAACTTCTCTGCGAAACGTTTCGCAAAAGCCGTGTGCATACATGGATCGAAGAGCCCAACGAATTGGAAAACCGAATCGCAAGCCTTGGCATTGAAGGTGCTTTGGGAATGACCGACGAGGCTCGGTCGGCTTTGCCTCGCCGTTTTCCGCACACATTCGCTTCGCGCACCATGTACAAGATAACCGATGCGTTCGGTTTTTCCTATATCGCGCTTCTGTTACCCGATGAGCAGTCCGCAAAGGCTCTGTGCATCGGTCCCTATCTGACGTCAACACCTTCGCCCGAGCGGATCCTTGAGATCGGCGAGGCAACCCGCGTTCCGCGGAGACAACAGAAATATCTGGAAGAGTACTACTTTGGAATTTCGGTTCTCACCGACCGTGATCACTTGTTTATGATGTTGGACGCATTTTGCGAACGTCTTTGGAGAACCCCGTCCTTTTTTATCATCGATCAAAATCAGGAAAATCAGATCCCCGCATCGCCCATCAACGACATCTCGCAAAACGACTCCTTCCATGAAACTCTCATGAATGTCAAAGCAATGGAAGAGCGCTATGTGTTTGAAAATGAGCTGATAAAAGCAGTAGAGCTGGGACAAATTCATAAAGAAAAACAGTTGCGCGCCGCATTTTCGCAAAACGCATTTGAAAAACGAGTTGCCGATCCACTGCGCAACGCCAAAAATTACGGCATCATTATGAATACCCTCCTGCGAAAGGCGGCAGAGCAAGGCGGTGTCCATCCGGTTTATCTCGACCGCGTTTCCTCCAAGATCGCCATGCAGATCGAACAGCTCCCCTCTCTTTCGGAAAACACCGACCTGATGTGCTCCATTTTCCGCGCCTATTGCCGCTTGGTGCGGAATCACTCCCTCAAACAATTTTCACAGGTCGTGCAAAAAACGATCCTGCTCATCGATTCCGACCTGTCCGCAAGCCTATCCTTAAACGCGCTCGCCCGCCAACAGAGCATCAGCTCGGGATATCTTTCCACGATCTTCAAAAAGGAAACCGGAAAAACCGTTTCGGAATACATTCGCGAGAAACGGATCAAGCACGCCTCACATCTGCTTGCCACCACCAATTTGCAGATCCAAACAGTTGCACTCCACTGCGGCATTATGGACGTTCAGTATTTTTCCAAAACATTTAAAAGGCTGACAGGTAAGACCCCAAAGGAATACCGCGAATCCATCAAACGTCCGCAAACAATATAAGCAGGCTTGTGCCGCAAAACCGCACCGCATGCCAAGCGCACCACAAGAAAAAACCGCAATCCCTTTGTATCGGAATTGCGGTTTTTTCTAACGCAGAAGGTGCTTTACATCTATAAACACAATTGTGTTTTCAAGGGAGCGGGGATAGGCAACAAGCGCGCTCGCCGCCTATCCATTATTGATCTTTATTGGTCGTTCGATTCGCTATCCGCATGGCTCTCGTCGTCCAACTCGGCAGCGTCGGCTACAGACGCTTTTTTCCCCACTGCACGCAGGTACTTTTTGACCGTCTCAACCAGATCAGAAAAGCTCTTTTTCTCGATCACAAACCACCAGATCGCAAAACCGCCGATGCTCAGTATCAGGATCACAATGATAACAATCAGCACAATAATGCCTGTGGAAAGTCCGCCGCCTTCTTTGCCGTCCGTTACACCGACAACCACATATTTGGAGAAGTGGTCGGTCACAAAGGAAACCGTGCCGTCCTCGTTGAGTGCGGTCACACATTCCTCCACGCTGCCGTCATCGGCGATATACAGAACCTTTATGCGGTCGAAATCGCCCTCAATGGCGGGGAGCGTAACGAGAAGCTTGCCGTTGGGTTGTACGGTGGCTCCGTCCAGAAGCAGGGAGAGATCGTAAACTGCCAGCACCTCCGCGCTGCCCTCTACCGTTTCCGTGATACGAGCGACCGTTTTCTCGGCAATCTCGGTCTTGGGAAGCTCCGCCACCTCAAATACAGCTCCGTCGGGGACGTTTGCGCTGCTGCCCTCGGGGATCTGAACCGACGCGCCGCTTTCGGGGTTCTCGATCTTGATCCCGTTGTTGCCGGGCGTGGTGCCGGGCTCGGTGCCGGGTTCTGTGCCGGGTTCTTTGCCGGGCTCGGTAATCGGTACGGTGCGATCACAAACATCGCACTTGCCGTTTTTATCGGCATCCGCGTGGGGAGCTACGTTTGCCTTGTCTCCGCACGCGCACTCGTTCCAGTGGTTGTTGGCATCGGACTTCCAAGCTGTGCCGTGGTTATGCGCGGCAGCCAGCTTTCCGTTGCCCGCCTTCCATGCCGCAAGATCGGAGATCGGAACGCTGCAATTTGCGTCCTCATAGAGCTTTTCACAGCCCTCGCATTTGTAGTAATCCTTCCAGCCGTCGGCGGTACAGGTTGCCGACTGCCCGTTTTGCTTGATTCCGCCCGAGCAGGTCAGGTGTCCCGTTGCGGGCGCGATCACGTATCCGCAGACCGTGCAGACCTGAGGCGTTGTCTCCGTTGCAGCCGCACCGGGCGTGTGGGCGCCCTCATCCTTCTTTGCCGAGCAGACCGCGCATTCGTGCCAATGTCCGCTCTCATTTTTCTGCCACTCCGCACGGTAATCGTGGGTTACCGTTCTGATTTTACCGCAGACGTTGCAGTCGGTGTCGCAGGAATTGTCATAGACGTGCTCTGCTTTGTCAAGCTGTTGACCATGACAGCCCGTACATTCGTGCCAGTGGTGCGTTGCATCACTCGACCATGTATCGGCGGGGGTGTGAGTTGTGTGACCCGTGGCAGGGGCTATGATATAACCGCAGACCGTGCAGACCTGAGGCGTTGTCTCCGTAGCGGCAGCTCCTGCCGTGTGGGTCGCCTCATCCTTTTTGGCTCCGCAGACCGTGCAGGCGTGCCAATGTCGGGTTTCATTGCTGAACCATTCCTGCGCGTAGCTGTGAGATACCGAGCGTGTATAGCCGCAGAGATCGCAGGAGGGATCGCAGGCATGATCAAAGGAGTGATCTGCTTCATCCTTCTTTGCTCCGCAAGAGGTACACTCGTACCAGTGCTTGCCATCGTTCTTAAACAGCGTTTGCGAATAGCTGTGGGTGGTTTCGCGCGTAGCGCCGCAGGTGTTGCAGGCAGTATCGCAAGCATTGTCAAAGACGTGATCCGCCTCTTCCTTTTTGGCTCCGCAGACCGAGCATTCGTGCCAATGCTTGGTCTCATTCTTTGACCATTCGTCTCCGTACTGATGCGTAACGGTACGGGTGTATCCGCAGACGTTGCAGTCGGTGTCGCAGGCGTTGTCATAGACGTGCTCTGTCTTTTCAAACTGTTGCTCCAGACATCCAACACACGCGTGCCAGTGGTGGGTTTCGTTGTGCGACCATGCATCGACAGGGGTGTGCGTGATATGTCCCGTCGCGGGGGCGATCACGTATCCGCAGATATTACAGGTTTGAGGCGTGGTCTCGGTTGCCGCCGCGCCGGGGGTGTGAGTTGCCTCGTCCTTCTTCGAGCCGCAGACCGTGCAAACGTGCCAATGCTTGTTTTCATCCTTTGTCCACTCATTGGAGTAGCTGTGCGTGATCGAACGGGTGTGTCCGCAGGTGTCGCAGGTGGTGTCGCAGGCATGGTCATAGTCGTGATCAGCCTCCTCCTTCTTGGCACTGCAAACCGAGCACTCATACCAATGCTTGTTGGCGTTCTTGGTCAGCGTTTCTTTATATTGGTGCGTAATGGATCGGGTATAGCTACAGACGTTGCATTCGGTGTCGCAAGCGTTGGTGTAGACGTGTGCCGTAACATCCATTTCGTAGCCGCAATCGGAGCAGACGTACCAGTGGTTGGTTCCGTCGGTGCGATAGGATGACGTATCCTTGTTGTGATTGCGCAGCATATCGTGCGCGCCGCAGCCCTCGATCTTACAAACACGCGCGTGCCCCTCGGCATCCCGATAGGCAAATTTGGTCTGATCATACTCGTGGTTGCCGTACAGCGTTCCCGTATAGAACTTATCTGCGGCACCCGCGTCGTCCTTGGCGCATGCCGTACAGCGCGAGCAGTTGTACCAGTAGACGTAGAGCTCCTGACAGTTGGAGCCGCCGCCCTTGACGTGCGCCTCATTTTGAAGCTTCTCGCTGTAGTCGTGTCCAAGCGCCGAAAGAATGACGCTGGTCTTATCCGCGATCTCCTGTGTTCCCGCCTCGTCCGAGAAATACTTGCCGCAAAGCCCCGTGCAGTAGTAGTACGCGATGTTACCCGTGTTGGTACAGTCGGGAGTTGCAGCGTTCTTCTTTTGAATGGTGTGCACGTGAGGCTTTTTGGGCGCGATCTCATAGGAGCAGGCCGTGCAAAGCTGGGGAGCCAGCTCGGTTGCCTCGTCGCCGGGGGTGTGCGCCACGGGAGTATCGTGCGCACCGCAGTTTTCTACCGTACAAAGGTGCGCATGCCCCTCGGCTCCACGGTATCCCCAGTTTTCGGTGTCAAAGGAGTGATCTCCAACCGACGTTCCGTTGTAGAACTTATCGGTTGCCGCGGGATCGTCCTTTGCGTTTGCCGCACAGCGCGAGCAATCGTACCAATAAACGTTTTTGTGCTGACAGTCGGCACCCTTGGTTTTCAGATGCGCCTCGTCCTCAATCTGCTCGGTGTAATCGTGACCGAGCTTTTCGCCGTGCGCAAAGGCTTCAGAGCCCCTGATGAGGCACACGCAGCTGTAATAGTAGTACGCGGGGTTTTCACAGTCGGCATCGGATTTCTTATAGGTTTCCTCAATCTTTTGCTGATCGTACACGTGTACGTGAGGCAGAACGACAGCACCCACATTGATCGTGATCGACTTGCTGTTGCTGTCGCCGTCGGTCACCGTAACGGTTGCCGTGGTTGCATCCTGCTCGCTGTCGGGGCGGGTGCCGCTGATGACACCCGTGGTGGCGTTGATCGAAAGCCACGTGGGGCCGTTGATGCTAAAGGTGTAGGGCTTTTTGCCGCCGCTGACACCCATGCTGACGTTGATCGAAACATCGGTACTGATCTCGTCGCCCGGAATATCAAATGTTGCGTTGTCGGTAAAAGCAAGCTCACCGTAGCCGATGACAACGGTTGCGGTTTTACTTGCAAACGCAGTATCGGTGGAGCGATATCTGACGTGATAGGTGCCAATGCCCAGATGGTTCACCGCGTCACTGTAGACCGAGTACCAGGAATCCTGGCTCTCTTGCTTGTATTGCATCGTGTCGGCAACGCCCGTAATGCTGCCGTCGTTGGCCTCCGCGCCGGATGCATCGGTCTTGCCGGGCGTGGGAGCCGCAGGTCTTTCGGGAATTACCAGCTCCTGCGCAGGGCTGTTGCAGTTTTCTTCGGCATTGAGACAAACAATACTGACCGTCTTGCCCATCCATGCCTCGGGGATCGCATAGTAGTAAGAGTCCGCAGTAAACTCAACGGGATCAAGCCCCTCGGGAGTGATGCGGTAGTTCTTGCCAATTTGAAGCCCGCTCAGTCTTTCGCCTTGGTAATCAATGGAAAGCTCGGGCATTGCTTCTTTGACGTAGACAGTCAAGATCTTGGACAGACCAAGTTCAACGGTTTTGATGTCATATACGTATGCTCCGGCAGTTCCCCATGCCTTCAGGGTGATAACGCTCACACCCTCTAAAGGCTCGGAAATATTGTAGACAGAAACCTCTCCGGTACTGCCTACCTGCGTACCCGTCACGTAAGGATACGCTGCGTCGGAGGGGGTTACGGTAACATTTACCGTGCCGGTTCCGGTATTTTCCAATGTCAGGGTATCCTTATCAAGAGCAATTCCGGTAACGGGCTTATTGGTTGTAAAGGCACCGTAACTTAACTCAAACTCGATTACTCTGTCATCACTATCATCGGAGAAGGTTCCTCCGCAATCGGTCGCGCGGATCTTAACAACGCCCGCATCGCAAGGCGCGCTTACCGTACCAACGATCATATGGTTATAGAGACCCACACTCAAGCCCTTAGGAAGGCTACCTTCAATAATCTCAAGCTGACAGTAGCCGGCACTTGAATAATATCCGTGAGCGCCAACGAGAGCTGCCTGCAGGTCGATCTGAACAGAATCCCCCATGGATCCGCCCGGAATGGAGATCAATCCATCACCCGTCCACTTAAAGGGCGCTTTTTCGGCAGAGTATTCAAATACCGTGTGCGTAAGGGGCTGGTCATACAAATCCCGTAGCTCGTACATGGTGTAGTAGTAGTGAGAATCGGTATCACACCAATAGTAGCCGTTGTTGGCAGGAGTGGTGGTAACGGTATTGGGGCTTGCCACGGTATAAAGGGAATAAGATTGTACCTTGCCCGTCAAATCCACCTTACCGCCCGCTTTTAAAACGATACCGCTAAAACCTCGTAATGCGAGGCAGTCCTTGCTGTTGCTGCCGCCATTATTCGCAACTGCGGTAACCACGGCGTTGGTGTTGATGGCATTCAGCATCGAGAGTGCCCACCCTTCGGTATTGGCGTTTCCCTTGACGGATACGTTTACAGTCACATTGTCGCGGTCATAAATATTGATATTTCCGGCGTTATAGTCGGTTCCGTTTCCGGTGAGCTTTGCAGATATTGTCGCGTGGGTATTTTCCAGATCGACGGTAACGGCAGCGGCTTTATCAACATTCTCTTGGAAGGTAACGGATGCGAGAAAGCCGACACCCACCCTATAGGTTCCGTTTGAAAAATCGGATTTTGCCGTCAGATTGAGCGTTCCGTTGACAATATTGACCCGGTTAACATTCATCAGCGAAAAATCGGTTGTCATCGAGGTGCCCTTAATATTGAGCACACCGCCGTCGTCCGCGGTGATATTCAGTGCCTCCGATGCCTTGGTATCCAGCCAGATACCGTAGCTTCTGTATTGTGTATCCTGAATAGCATCGTCAAGGGTTACGGTATTGGTTTCCGTCAAATGGATATTGAAGGGTCGCTCCGCCTTGATAGGACCGCCGTTATAGTTGTTCAAGGTCAGCGTCAAGGTCTCAGCATCGTAGCTCCATCCCGAACCCGAGCCGTCCTGCTTCATTTCCAGCGGATCGGCATCGCCCACGGTCAGGAAACGGTCCTTATCCGCACACGCACCGTAAGGGATGGTAAATACCACGCTTCTGTCATCGGCAGTATTATAATAAGTCCCCGCGCGATCGGTGACGCGAATCTTTACGTTGCCTGCTTCGCAAGGGGTCTTGACCTGACCGTTCAGCACGCCGCTGTTAGCAGAAAGCACCAACCCTTCGGGCAACGTGCCCTCGATCACCTCAAAATTCCAATAATTATTATGAGAGGTATAGTAAGTTGCGCCTCGGATACCCGCCATCAAATTGAGAGAGACATTGTCCTCCACAACGGTGGCAGGGATTTCAAAATGCCCTTCTCCAACCCATTTCAGTGCCGCCGGCTCTGTCGCATACTCAAAAACCGTCTTGTAGCAGGTCGTTCCGTCAAGATTGCAAAGAATGAATTTACTGGAATTCATTGCGCTTCCATCCGTCTCGATCCAGACGTATTCGTTGTCTGCGGGTGTTGTGGTCACTGTGTTGGGGTTTGTGTAGATAGGAAGAGAATAGCTGTATATTCTTCCATTGAGCTCAACTCTACCGCCCTCGGTCAGAGAAATACCTTCGCAACTCTCTACCGCACGGCGAGAGTTCGCGTCGCCCGCTCCGTTTTCAAGCTTGACCTTGATCTGGGGCGCAGCCTTATAAACGGTTAGGGTGTCAAGACCAATCAGCGTATCATTTTCATTACCTGTCAAGGATACGTTTATGGCGACATTTCCACGGCTATCTACACGTGTTGAATTATACACACCGTAAATCGTACTGTTGCTGTCACCCGTGCGTTTGATGGTAACGTTGACCTCTGCCGCCTTGGTGGCAGAGGCGTTAAAGCTCAGGCTTCTTTCAATACCGTACAGCTGCCCGCCGGCGGTAGTGCTAACATCAATGTTCACGGTTCCGTTGGCAACGTACAACGATCCCGCAATAGCAGAAAACTGGGTTTTTAAGTTTCCTTCAATGTTCAAAACGCCGCCATCGTCAGCACTTATGATTGCGGTACCTCCGCAGGAATCGAGATCCAAACCGATCTGCGACGTGCCGGTCGCATTGGGATCCATAGTGATGGTGTTGGTGCCCTTGAGGTGCAGGAAGACATCACCGTTTGAGGTGATCCTCTGCCCGCTCCAGCCGTTGAGCGTTAAGGTTGCCGTTTCCGCAACCCATGAATAGGTTGCCGTTTCTACGTCTTCCACCAGTTGAATCGGCTCTCCCTCGGTTGGTGTCAGCGTAACCGAAGTGGCGTTACCGGCACTTGATGAAATTTGTATAGTTGGCAGCACCAAGGCTACCATGCCAAGCACTGTCATCAGTGCCACAAACAAGCTCGTTAATTTTTTCATTGATGTTTTCATTATAGATCCTCCTATCATTTGTCCTTCAAGCGGTAATTCCCGCTTCTGCTAACTGTACGTTCTCCAATATTTCAATAAATTTCTCTTTTCCGCCGCTCATACGAAGGCAGCCGTCTGCAAGCACCACTCGCATCTGACCGGGCAGAACGTGAGATCGCCCGTTTCCGTCGAAGATCTCAACGTAAAAATACCACATCACCGATTCTCTGTCAGGCAGCCGCTCGGGACAGTAAAAGTGTATCGTTCTGTTCGGTCGCCTCATTTGGAACAGACAGTACTCTTTATCCGTCGCGCCGTTTTCCATGACCTCAAAGGGCTTTTGCCCTCGCTCAAAGTACATCGAAAATCTTTCGCGCGGCTCGTTGATAAACAGATAATCCGTGCTTGGGTTCTCTTCGTCCATCAGATAGTCAAGTCCTCTGATCACGGGAAACTCGAACCTGTCAAAAAGGACTTTGCCTTGTACCACTTGCATCACCTCCGTTTTCTTTTTTGCAAACGCCGTTGTTCTTTCGTTTGTCGCTGATATTAGTATAACATACGAAACTGTGTTTGTATATCACCCATCACGGGTGATTTTTGGGTGATTTACGGGTGATTTTTCGGATGAGATGGGTGATTTTTGGGTGATACGGGGTATTTTTTACAAAAAAAGGGGGCTGTCACATTAAGATAGCCAAAAAGAAACTGCCTCAAATGCTTTTTATCGCATTTGAGACAGCTCCGACCTTGTTGATGACAGACATTAATATTTATCCTCTTCTAAAAAGTTTTACTAAAAATAAAATTATCTAGTCCCCCAAGGCATAACCTCTATAAAACGAGATGTCATTGGTGAAATCTCTTTATTAAACCAAGAAATTGTTATTTTTTCACCGTTCAACAACCATTTACAAGGGCAATTGTTTTCCATCCAATCCAAAGGGATCAGCTTGTCGGTTCCTTCTGCATTTCGAATCAAGGCATCTCTTACGGATTTTTTAATCTTCTCATCATTACAAAGAGGGTTCCAACTGATAAACAGTGGCGAATCGCTTGCCGAAAGTAGCTTTAACCAATGGCGATTTACTTGAAATGATACCGCTGGGGTAATGGGCACACAATCTGCATCTGCCATGTAAAATGCGCGATTCTGAATGGAGCGAAACGCAAGCGTATTTATCCCCATTCTGCGCGTGCGTTTCCAATCTTTTCCGCTGGTATCATCACCTGTTCGATTGATTTCCACCATACCCGCGCATAGATGACCGATTGCATTACATCCAATCAGTACTGCACCTGAGGAAGCGTTACGAATACAACGATACAGATCAACGATGATCTCTGCCGTTGTTTTGCTTCGATTATAAAAGCTCCAGTTTCCGTCTGCCAAAACACCGGGACCCGAAAATCCCCATTTCCCGATAATATCAAAGGTTACAAAATCATATTTGATCAATTCATATCCCCAATCGGTTAAGGTCGAAACACATTTTGCTACATATTTCAAAACTTCGGGACGGGAAGGGTCGAGATATCTCGGCTCTCGCTCCAGTCTCCATTGAACAGGAATGTCACAAGATTCCCCACTAACGGATAGGGGGCGAATCCAAATTCCGGGGCGAGCGCCTTTTTGTTTAATCTTTTCTGCAAGGGCTCTCATGTCCGGAAAGCGAGAATTGCCCCTGTCCCAAGGTGCATCGGCGCGATTGATTTGCCAGCCGTCGTCAAGTACCATATAGGGTTTGACATTTGTTCCCTGGCAAGAAGTAACCAAACGTTCGGTGTCCTCCATTATCTCGGCATCAGAACTGACACCGTAGGCATAATACCAATTGTTAAACCCATAAACCGTTTCTTTTGGAAAAATCGGATCGGTACACATTAATTTGCAAAAATCACATCCGCTTTGATACGCCGACTGATTGTAAAAGTCTTTAAACAGGACTTCGGCTACATCCAAAGTCTTCCCGTTTAATAGCACACCCTTTGCTCCACATCGTATATCTAAGAATAGTACCACCTCATCTCCGAGATATTGCCAACTGCAAAAAGCGGAAGGGCGAACCTTTACACCAAAGCCTTCGGTATGGCGATTGGTGTAATCAAGTTCGGTATCGCTACCATTGGAAACCAAGCAGTACCATGGCATGCTTCTATCCTGTACGATGCCTCGCCATTCGAGATCACCGTATCCTCTCTCCCAAGCATCTCCAAGGATCCGTATCGGTTCATGGCGCTTTTCATCCTCCTTTAAAAACCACTTAAGCACAATATAAGTCAATGCCTCGCCATTATCAATGATGGAAACTTTTAATGAAGAATTTTGTATCGAATATACGAGTATGCTATCATTTATTTCCGATTTAATTGTACGGCACTCTTTTTCCTCATTGAAAACATATGCAATATCGGGTAATCTTATTTTCATAATCGCTCCTATTAATTTTCTGAAAAAACAATTTCAACCTCGCGATTCAACTCGGTAGTTTTTGCAATTTCATTTATAAAATACTCTAAATTTTTCAAGGCTGTCTCAACAGGGATGAAACCACTATTGAGACAGCCCTCCAGTCAATTTGTTTTTTTACGGTAACGAATTATAGCAACCACCACAGAAATAACAGTAAATAGTTGCGCAAAAAATTGTGTGCTGAATATGATTGCATTGTAAATTAAATAAATGCTTGCATTTCCCAAAAGAAAGAGGCGCATACGCTGTTCATCTTTTTGTGAGAGATAGGCTAAAAATAGTAGCGCAGCAAGCATTGGTAACATATCTAAGAAACGGAACTCAGAAAGTGTTCCCGATACCAAATACGGTAACAACCCTCCGTAAATATAAAGGATACCGAACGACCAGATTTCCGCTTTGGTGGGCAAAGTGTCATTTCGGGCGTGACGAATGGAGAAAATTGCCTGTACCACAGAAACTACCCCTATGGCACATGCGCTAACCTGTCCCAATAAAAGAAAATTCAGTGCCGATAGCAGATTCGCAACAATGGCGGATGCCGCCATTTGCCATTTGCGCTTGAAATGTGGTGTAAATAAGCACAACACCGTCACCAAAGCACCGATCACCTGGCCGACAATCATCTTTGGTTCCATTTATCTCTTACAGCTCTAATCCCGCGGCAAACAACTCTTTCATGAGTTGTTCTTCTTGCTCTTTTGTATAAGCCTGCATAGGATATATAGGATAATTGACATCGTATCCTTGTTTAGAAAGGATCAGCTTTGTGGACATAATAACATTCCATGGAATCATTACCTGTACAATTTTGCTAACCTTTGTTTGCAATTCACGAGCAAGATCGATATCTCCTGCATGGTAAGCATTGTAGATTTTTTTGATTAGCGGAAGTTGGAAATTGTAGGTCGTACCGATACAAGCATCGCATCCCGCGGCAAGACCAACCATGAGCATCTCATCAGGACCGTTGATAATATTTGCATCCTTGACAACATCCTTTAATTGCAGAACCGACGAAAAATCATAGTTTGTCCACTTTATCGCCGTCAAATTTTCAATTGAAAACAGACGGACAAGCAAGGGGGTAGTAAAGGTCACACCCGTGTTGGGGTTGTTGTAAATGACAACCGGAATCTTAACGGCGGCACAAAGCCCCTTATAGTAGTCATAAATACCGTCATCACCGTATTTATAAAAGAGTGGAGGAATGGCAGAAACAGCCACGGCTCCAACGCTCTCGGCATACTGTGCCAAGTCAAGCGTTTCTTGATAGTTCATTCTTGCAACATGTACGATACAGGGAATACGACCGTTTACAATAGCAATTGATTCGCGAGTCAATTCCTTATGCAGATCTGTGCTGATGACAATGCCCTCTCCGGTAGCACCGCCGATATAAAAACCGTCGGCCCCCTGCGCGATCAGATCCTCAATCAATTTCTTCAAAACCGGTTTGTTCAGTTTTCCTTCTTTTGTCATCGGCGTGATCAGCGCCGGCATAACACCTTCAAATTTCATAATGTGGTTTTTTCCTTTGTATATTGGTGATGTCTTTTTTTGCAAGGGACTTCCCCGGAAGTCCCTTGCGGTAAAAAGTGTTTAGTGCTTTTTCTTGACAAAAACGAGCCCTGCGCCTGCTGTTAACAGAATTACAGCCATACCATTAAATACCGATGCGCAGCCTCCCTTGTTATCATCTGCAGAGGAACCCGTGGTCACGGCCTCTGTCTTATCGGTGGATTCCGTCGTATCGTTATCCTTATTTGAAGCTGTGGTTTCATTATCTTCGGGATCGGTAGTATTTTCCTCGGTAACAGTTGTATCCTCTTCCTTCTTACCGTGAGCGGCATCAATTTCCGCTTGGGTGGGATAATAAGGAGTTACTGTGGGAACAGTGGAAAGAGTTGGATCGGTTTGTCCGACTTTATCCACACAATTGGTCAAAGTAACATTAATATCAATCGCCCCTTGTCCCAAAATACCGTTCTCGGTATCAGCATCGCTAAACGTATGTGTAGTGGTGACAGTTCCATAGTTGATACAATCAACGATCTCGGCATCTTTGATCTGCTGTGCGCCTAAGATACCTCCGGCATAAGTCATACCTGTAACGGTTCCGTTATTGATGCATCCGGTGATCACCAAATCCGCTGCCCAGCAGCGACCTACAATCCCGCCGGCTATGGTATTCCACTGGGATGCCGTTGCAGATTGAGAAATAACAGTTCCTGTGTTGCGACAATTGGTAACTCTGGTTGCATCTTGAGAAGCAAGACCCAAAATTCCGCCAGGACCGCGCTCTATGTCGGTAACCGTACCGCCAAAGGTGCAGTTTTGAACGGTTTCCATCTCTTTGGAATCGGTAAAGCCGACGATACCGCCTGTATAGCGCGTACCGTTGATGGTAGCAAGTACATAGCAGTTATCAACAAGGCCCCCCTGCATATTGCCGATGATCCCACCCAGTCTGCCCTCCACCTTTTTGTTGGTGCAGGTAACGGTAACGTTGCTGCCGAGAATCAGATTCTTAACGGTACAACCCAAGCCGTAGCCGATCAAACCACCGCCAATTGAACCGGAGGTGTTATCATGACCATGGGGAATAATCTTCATATTATCGATGACATGACCTTGACCGTCAAGCGTACCTTTGAATTCGAAACTACGGTTGTAACCGATGGGGGTGTACGGCTTATCGCTGGTCATATCAATGTCATAAGCAAGATAGATGGTAACACCTTGCATTGTATCTCCAAGATTTACCACTTCAATCAGCTTTCTCAAGCCATCGGCATTCAAAATTTTGTATGCTTCGGGATTCTTTGCGAAATCATCGTACCTCATAATATCGGGGATAGCGGACCAATCGGAAACTTTTTCTATTCGATCAGCAGAATAACCGACAACATTATCGGATGTACTCCCGGCTGCAAACACAGGAACGGCAAGTACAAGAACGAGAGTGAGTGTAAGAAATACGGATAAGAATTTTTTCATGTTTTTTCTCCTTTGAGCTGTTTCTTTACCAAGGCATAAAGCCTCATAGCCTATATTGGGTAATCTTATGCAATCCAAATGTGAACATCCCCTTTGGGATTTGCATCATTTTGGTTGTTAAAAAGAGAAACTGTCAAAATGTCTGCTTCGTCAATGGAACAAATATCCATTTCGGGCAAGATATATTCTTTTTTCATGATTGAATATCCTTTCATAAAATAATGATAAAGAAAAACTTGGTCACTCATCTGTAATAATCACGCTGATTACACGGGCAAGAACCGTCTTTCTGGGATTACCGCTTGCATTAGGATAATAGTTATCGGTATATACCATTAGTGCGGTTGTGTCGCTCAGCGGCAACAAATAAGTGTAATAACAAGATGGGGTTGTAACATTGGGGTTTGTCATGGGTATCTCCATGGGAATATTCCAAATGAGACCTTGTGAATCTCCAGTGGAATTGAGGAACAACCCCGGTCGACCGTAACTTGCAAGCGTAACACCGCAATTTAAGGTCAAGATTTGAGGAAGCACTCCAACGTCATCAAACTTTTGGGGCTTACTCCATGTTTTGCAGTTATCGGTAGAGCGGACGAGATAGGAAGGTTGGTCTTTTCCGGTACGCATCAACATGACAACAGAGCCGTCCGGCATAACTTCCATCATCGGTTCGCAAAATCCGTCAAACGAAGTGTTTGATTTGTTACGCGCGAAGTAGATGTCATCATCCACCGAAATTTGCGATAGATAGTACCAATTGGCACCGCCATCGGTGGATTTAAAAATATAGGTGCTGTAAAACTCGCTGTATTTCATCACAGCCTCTTCCTTTGTTTGTGCAGAGGAATCAAAACCGGGACTATACAAACAAAAGTACAGTACACCGTTCTTTTCAATCATACCGTGCCAATTGCCTAACGTGATCCAAGTGGAAAGACTTCTTACAAGATTGTCCTCGTCACCTACTACCATAGGCATATAAGGCCAATGAAAGGTGGCATTTACAGTTTGTTTTTCATCGGTATCAGGATCGATCTTGTTAAAAGCAACGGTATCACCGCCGAATTCGGCAATGTCTTCTGCAAAGTAAACATTGAACGATGCATTTGCAACATCAACCACTTGTTTTTGATAGGACGAAAGCCAAGATGGATTGCTGATGTTCGGTTCGCTATTGAAAAAAGCAAACAGATCACCATCAGGCAAAGTGACATCTGTTACGGGAATATCCGCATCTGTCATTTTGCGCCATGTTTTACCCCCATCTTCGGAAACGGCATATTTTTCTCCTGCCAATTGAGTAGGGTCATCAGGATCATCTTTTCCCATTCCCCACTCTACAAAAATGTGACCGTTTGTTGTGTAGCAAGCCTTTGTAAAATTGTAAGGGCCATCTCCCAATTCTTGCTGTGTACCGGCACCTGTAACAATTACAGTCTCGTCGCTCAGCTCTATCCGATAATTTTCAATCAATTTTTTTTTACTTCTTGATCCAGTTCAACGGTAACGGTTCCACTTGCACCGTAAAGCTTTTCCGATGCCTCGTTAGCAATCGTGTAGGTCTTGATTTCAAAGGTCAATTGCTCGTAGGCAGCGGGGACGCCCTGAATTACAACAGCAAAGTAGTAACCGCCTTTGCGATCATCATTTGCGGTAATGGTATCTTCCACTCCGTCGGTGACTGCAACAAGGCTTTCGTAAACATAATTGCAATCCAAATTGATGGTTTGTACAGTTTCTCCGTTTTTATCCTTTGCAACGATTTCAAAGCCTACTTTTTCATAGTTCAAAGAATCGATAATACCAATCACGCGGATATCTTGGTAAACGTGTTCAGTATCCCCCTGCTTGTTATAAGCTTCGCCCTTTTGTATAGCGCGGGTCCATGCTCTTGCAGGAGAGTTTGTTACGGTTACATAGCTTGCGTCTTCTCTGCCTGTAATATCTCCGATAGATGTATTCGTAGCGTGATTCAAAGTAACTTTCTTGTAGTTAGCACAATTGTTAACTGTAGCAACAGCACCTGAACCACCTAAAATACCGCCTACAAAAGCATTCGAAGCGGTAATTGCACCGTAGTTACTACATCCGTTTATAGAAGAACCGCTTTTTGCAAACCAACCGGCAATACCGCCGAGATAGTTTTTACCTTGCACAACACCATTGTTTGTACAATTAATAATAGTAATCGCTGCAGTAGATGAATTTTGTCCCAAGATACCGCCGCAGAACTCCGATGTTGCGGCAGTACCGATAGTTCCTTCATTGATACAATTGGAAATTGTGAACGCCGCGTTATATGCATATTTTCCGATGATACCGGCAGACTGATGAGTGGAAGTCATGGTACCCGTATTGACACAATTTTCAATTACACTTATAGGAGCGTTGGAAAGACCAATCATTCCTGCAACATCGGTATTTGTAGCAGCAAACGATGTAGTGTTTTTGCAATTTTGGATGCTTATTGCACCCTCATGCTCGGAAAATCCGAGAATACCACCCGAAGATTGCTTAACGTTTACAGTTGCGGTTGAAATATATTCGCAATTTTCAACGTTCAATCCCTGCGCACCTGCCTTATAGCCAACTATACCTGCAACTTTTTGCGAAGTAGCCGCAATAACAGTTGCCGCAGAAGAAATATTTTTAACTGTAGTAGGTCTTACGACACCGCCCACTGTAGAAACCATACCTACCACAGAACTTACGCCGTCAGCACTTGCGCCCGTCATGGTAAAGCAACATGTACTGTCCAATTTAAGGTTTTGAATGGTTGCACCCGCTGCAAAGAAGAGCAAACCAAGTCTTCCCGATGCAGCAGTATATTTAAAATTGCTGATAGTGTGACCTTGTCCGTCAAAGGTTCCTTGGAAGAAGCAGCTGGAAACAGTTGCAATAGGTTTACATTCATCGGAATCACCGTATATAATGTCATCGTCCAAATAAACAGTGATGCCTTCAAAGTTGTTCTTTTTCGTCAATTCGGCAAAATTATTCATACCTTCAACCGAATCGATTTTATATGCGCTTTCACTAAGCGTAGTAACGCCTTCGATATTGGTAATATCGGTCAAAACGACCGGATCTACCAAGTCTGCGGAATACCCAATAACGGGCTCTGTGCTTTCTGTTGCCACTACAGGAAGTGCCAACATGGAAAGCATCATGATTACGGCAAGAGTAGCCGAAAGTAATTTTTTCATTGTCTTTTCTCCTTGTTTATTTTTTGTTTGGAATTCGAAACGACAAGCACGCCGTTCCACTCCTTTGGGGTGCTTTGGTTAAGATGAGTTGGAAAGCTTGCCCAACTTACCAACCATCCTGCGGCTTGTTTGCAAGCCGATTTATCTCCCTTTTATTGAAAGATCAGAAATTAATTGATTTTGTTTGCGTATTCTACGATTGTTTCAAAAGCAGATGCGTGTCCTTTCATATAAACGATTACTGCAGAAGGAGTACCACTTTTAATCACTGTGTTGTAGATAATATCTCTTGCTTCGTTTGTGGTATCAAACGAAAGACCGATGTCCCAAAACTTGCTATTATGCATAAATTGCAGCATTTCAAAGTGTTCCGCCTGCTTAGAAAGCCTACCAAGCAGAACCTTGTTGATATATGTAGGTCTGATTTCTAAATAAGAGCAAACGCCCAGTGCATTGAAGATCGTGCCTGCCTGCTCTGCATCTTTTACATAGTAGGGAATGAGCATTTGACCGGAAGAACACATAACACGGTAATCATTTTGTTCTTCATTCAATTTCGGATTTGGCAAATAACCGATTTCAAAATCCAAATCTCGTAAATGTTGGTACATAGAGCCAACATCCCAGGTCATAAACAAACAATTGCCTCCGCAGAACGCGTTAAAGAAGTTTGATGCAGTTGCATCTGCACTTCCACCGTATTTGCTCAAAATATTGATTTCGGGATTATAAATCAAAGAAGCAATTCCTTCTGCAATTGCCGTCAAGCATGTATTGGTATAGCCCAATTCAAATTTGCCGTCTGATGTCGGATTTAACAAGCGCACATCCATACCGTACATCATTCCATAGGCAAGATTTTCCCAAAAGCCAAGTCCGTAAAAATTACCGGTTTCATCACCTTCAACCTTTGCGGATGCTTGTTTGGCGAGGATTTCCATTTTTTCAACCGTCCAATCTCCCGCATAAACCACATCGTACAAATCGTCTGTCGAAAAACGATCTTTATAAGCATCAACATTATACACAATTGCACCGAACGCCTGCCCTAAAATGGTGGCATCGCTTGCCAAAGCATACAAGTGGTTATTACAGGTCCACGTTTCAACGTGAGTTTGATTCCACCACTCACCGGTAAGATCGATGGAATCTAATGTTTTCAAATCGGTAACCATTCCCTTGATCATAAAGCTACCGACAAACAATGGATTAGGCCAAACCAAATCAAAATCGGAACCTTGGGTTAGATGCGCAACTTCCAGCTTATCACCTTTTCCCTCAACTGTTGTCAAAACGCAGTTGAAACGTTCGGAAATGTAAAGGTTTCGAGTAACCATTGCCTCGTTAACTGGATCTCCATCAAACTCCTCGGTATTAAACTGTAATCCGCCGTCAGACTCGGTCAAAGCTACGAATTCGCGTCCACCAAAATCAATGTTGTTCGGCAATGCCTTCTCTAAAAGATCTGTAGGCGCATCAGTTTCTTCAACTGTTGCAGTTGTTTGCTCTTGTTTGTCATACTTGTCATTGTTGCACGCGCTTAATAAGGTGGTAAGCATCAACACAAAGCACAACAAAACCAAAAAGGTTCTTTTTTTCATCTTTTTCCTCCATTCAAAAATTTATCTTGAATCAATTGATTCCAAAAGTGTGAGAACGGTCACTCGTCAAAAACGACCGTAATGTTGCGAACCATGATCGATTTTGTTGGCTCGCCTTCTTCATTGGGAACATTAAAATCGCTATACGCCATCAACACGGAATTTCCATCCAATGCCAATAATGAAGTATTAAAGCAGGATTGCCACCACCAAGGTCTGTTCTTTCCAGCCGGGTTCAACTCCATTTTGATCGGTGGCTCCCATTTCAGTCCTTGCGGATCTGCAGTAGCGCGAATACGCATTTCGGGGCGTCCATAGGTTGCAACCGTAACACCGCAATCCAAACAAACCATTTGCGGAAACACGCCGATATCATCAAACTCGACAGGTTTGCTCCATGTTTTGCAATTATCGGTAGAACGCACCAGCCAAGTGGGATAGTTTAAGCCCGACCGCATGATCATCACTACCGAGCCGTCCAACATTTTCCGCATTTTTGGTTCACATAACCCTTCACTGTCAATAGGATCATTTTCGCGAGTTCGATAGGTGTCATCGTCTACCAAGACTTGTGAAACAATATCCCATGTCCGAGCGCTGTCGATAGAACGAAACACATAAACCGAATAACGACCGCTGTGTTTAGTGATCTTTCCTGTCTTAAAATCAAATCCCCTTGAATAGGTGCAAAAGTACAAACCATCATCCAAGACAAGTTGTCCTTCTCCGTTGCTGATTGCCATCATTTGGCACGGAGGGTAAACAATATCTCCATAGTCACGGTGATAAACAGTCAATGCCATATTGGGCCAATTGATTTTAACGGGAAATTGATTTAGCTCACCCGTTTTCGTATCGTACTCAACCGCTATTGTTGTACGGTCAAGCTCCTTGATATCATCGGCAAAATATACGCTTGTATTTTCACGCCCATCACAGGCAACCGTATATTGTTTGAGATCATAGTTGACCTCATGTGCTGCTTTTCCCAAAAAATAAGCAAACGCTTTGCCATTTGGCATCATAGTGTCATATGCCACCGAATCGTCGGGTGGCATGAGTTTCCATGTCTTGCCCCTGTCATCTGAAATCGCCTGCGATTGTCCGAGAAGATCGCCTCCTCCCTCTACGCGGTCAGTTCCCATGCTCCACTTGATATAAATCGAGCCATTCTTTGTACGAGCCAACTTGGGAAATTGCCACGGGCCGTGATTACATTGCTGCCCGCGCACCACAATTGTAGGCTCCCCCAGATCCAAGTGAAATTTTCTCTTTATCATTTTGAAAACTCCCTTCTCTAAATCTGCCTAAAAAACTTATTGATATTAAGTTGTCGGTTCAATTGTGATAATGCGTACCATGATGCATTTTGCCACATCGGTTCTTTTTCCGCTGACGCTGTAATTATAATCCGAATAGATCATCAGTACAGTTGTCGCATTCAATAGCAGAAAATTAGTGTAACCACAGGTTTTGACCTCTCCACCGAATTGGCTCAACTCGAGCTCAACAGGATCGTTCCATATAAGCCCTGATGGATCATTGGTAGAACGTAAAAACAAACCGGGACGACCGTAAGAAGCCAATGTCACGCCTGTTGGTGTAGTCAAAATTTGTGGAAACACACCAAGATCATCATATTTTTCAGGTTTGCTCCAAGTCATACCGCCGTCGGTAGAACGGACAAGATAAGAAGGATGATTATGTCCCGATCGTATAAGCATCAGAAAAGAACCATCAGGCATTTGCTCCATATGTGGCTCACAAAATCCGTCAAACAAACCTTCGATTCCCGAAATATCTCCCATGACATCCGAATCAATCGGAATATAGGAAATACAATCCCACGTGCGGGCATTATCGATAGACTTAAAGACATACACGCTAAAATATTTACTGTGTCGTGTAACTTCACCTGTTTTAGGATCCAGTCCACGCGCATAAGTGCAAAAATACAATGCATCCTCTGTTGCCAAATCTCCAACTCCGTTTTGAACTGAAAGGGTACTGGAAAGAGGCGATAGACCCGTCTTATTATAAACGGCAACAACAGCGTGTGGCCAATTGACCTTGGTTTCAAAGGTGGTTTTGGTTCCTGTTTTGGGATCATATTCTTCACACAAAATGGTATCATCATATTCTTTTAAAGTTGCAACCGAATAATACTCAACCGAAGAATAAGATGGATCATTAGCTGTATAAAGGGGGAGATACTGACTTAAATAAGTAACGTTTTGTGTTCCGTTTCCCTTAAATCCTACAAAATATTTTCCGTTTTGCATAAGACTACGCGTGTAGGCAATCTCATCGCCGTCGGTTCCCGAACGCCAAATTAGACCACCGTCCGATGAAACAGCTGTACTTTGCCCTTGTAAATACTCGGTATCAACAATTTTATCATTGCTCATACCCCATTTTGCATAAATGGAACCATCCTGTGCCCAATATAATCTTGGAAATTGATATGGTCCGTAGCCAATTTGTGAAAGCGGAGCACCTTTTGCCACTAAAATAGGATCACTGATTTTTAACGTATAGTTTTTAAAAAGTGTCGGAAGATTGACCTTTACCGAAAAGCGTTTGATTTGCCCATCAACCTCAACGGTATCATTTTTAATCATCGCTTCAAATTCGGAAACAGCCTTATCGATTAGCATATCGGTAGCACCTAACAGTACGATCTTAACACCATCCTCTGACCGTACCGTTTGGATTATATACTCTCCGTTGGATATGGTTGCTAATATCTCTTGGCTGGCAGACCGTGTAGTAACACCAACAAGAATTTCGCACACTTTTTCATCTGATTTGTCAAAATCGGTTCGAATTGAAAGTGGCCTTCCAAGCTTTTCCTTAATTGTGCGATTCAAGCGTAATGCAGATTCCTTTACGGTAACAGTCGGCATATCAGGGCGAACAATTTGAAAATCCGAAAGCGTATAGGGAAACACCTCCGGCAAACCGCCGTCAGCATCCGGTGTTTCATCTGTCGTTCCTTCCAAGTCACCACGACCTTTGTTACAAGAGGTAAAAAGTAGTATAAATGTCAACAAGATACAAATAGCGCGAAATAAAACTCGCATCTTTTTTTTCATTTTCTCAGCCCTTCTTTGACTTTTTTGAAACAATAATTTGTTAAGTGATTTTTTTGTTTCACCAATCATTTTTGGTTGAAACATCCAATTTTTGGGGGATCGTTTTGGTTGATTCTGTGAGTTGAGTTTTATTATACAAGAAAAAAACATCTGTGTCAATTAAATTTAACGCCCTCTTTTTGTGCGACCTGTCTTATTAACTTTTTTTTAGCAAAATAGACTTGTTTTTTTACAAAAAAAATGGTATCATATAATTGCATAATTACTATATAAGGGGGGGAATGTATTATGTCTTTACCTCGAATAATCTCTATTGAAACACCTGTTCAGATCGGGAACATCAACACTTACTTCTATTTGAATGAGAAACTTTACAGTTGTGGTGAAGAATGCATTAGCGTTCCACATAATCATGGAAAGTCTTATGAACTTCGCTTTGTCGCTTCCGGAAGTGGAAATCAAATTATTAATGATAAAAAAATAGATCTTGAAACCGGAGATTGGATATTAATTCATCCTCATGAAATGCACTACCAATTAGAGCAATCCGTTACAAATGCGCTTTGCATTTACAGCATTCGCTTTTCTTTGAAAAAACCAAACAACCAAGCAACCGTAGTGCAAAAAAATGCTTATACAAATATTTTAGAAATTTTAAAAACAATTCGTATCGTAAAAGATACGGAATTGAAAAGCCTAGTTACATGGGAACAAATAAAAAATGAAATTCTTACCCAACAATACGGAAACTTTGTATTTTTGAAGGCCTTATGTACTATGCTATTTATTCAGTTTTTACGACTTTCCGACCAAAAAAGCCCTTCATTATTCTCGGCAGACGATTTGAAACACAATTTGTTTTGGCGTGAACAAATTGACCGATTGTTACGCTATCATTACATGGAACCGCTAAAACTACAAGATTTTGCGGATGCTATGAATATATCTTCCAGACAAACATCAAGACTCTTCGTTCGCGAGTTCGGTATGCCTTTTGTTCAAAAACTGATGGAAACCAGAATTGAACAAGCGAAAATTCAATTGCAATATTCAGACAAAACCTTGCATAAAGTTTCCTCGGATTGCGGTTTTCAAAACTACAATCACTTCAACAACTGTTTTCGTAAAAAAATCGGCATGACACCCGATAAATACAGAACCTATTCCAGAGACCAAAAACAAAATACAGAAACCAAAAATAGCACTTGAAATGAAGAGAGGAACCACCGAAGCGGTTCCTCTCAATAAGTATTATTTCGTTTTTATTTTTAAGGTGTGTATCTCAAACGGACCAAATTCCAATGTGATTTGACTACCTTCAAGTAATATCTCTTGTATCTCCTTTTCTATCAGATCACAAAGCGAAACGCTTGCAACATGAAAGCCAAAAGAAAGTGTAGCTTTTGTTTTGGTGTTGCTGTTTTCATATAAACGCAAGATAGTATCCTCACCGTCCTCGCTCTCTTTTACAACTTCGCAAATGATGTTCGGTTTGTTTGATTCGATCACAGAAAAACGCTCCGGCAAAACCGATCTTTTCCCGTTTGCGGGCATGACTTGCATTGGATTATTCAAGGCATACGCCATTGAGGAAATTCTTGCAAGATCGACCGCACCTGCATGAGGGACAAGCGAATAGGTGCAGCTCATATGTCCTTGATCCGCATTTGGATCGGGGTAGGTGGGAGATTTTATGAGTGAGATCACCATTTCATTTCCATGTATATCGTGACCATATTTGCAATCATTGAGCAGGCTCACACCATAACCGCCTTCCGAAAAATCAACAAATTTGTGTGCACAGGTCTCGAACTTCATAGCATCCCAAGAAGTATTTTTATGTGTGGGACGCTCGATACTTCCATACTGAATCTCAAAGGTAGCTCGGTCAGAATTGATGTCCACAGGAAATGCAGCCTTAAGCATTTGATGGTTTTGATGCCAATCCACATCGGTTTCGAAATCGATGCGATCAATATCGTCATATAGCCAAATCGTTTGCTTAACGGTAGATTCCATGTGTCTGCGAAAAACGCAAAATCCTGCACGAACACCGTTTTGCACCGGTGTACAACTTTGTACATCTGTCAATACACGGTAAGGACCTTCGGATGAAAACTCTTGCCATTCCCACGCATCAAATCGGTCCGGATAATCTGCATAAATCCGCAGTTCATTTCCACGTGCTCCGTTTGCCAAGACCTCACGGTCAGATCGCTTGTCATAGATTGATGTTAGTAGCATATCTTCGTCAAAGTGAAGACGGAAATAGGTGTTCTCTAATGTATTTTTTCCAATGAGAATGGAATTTTCGGTTTTCGGAGACTTTACGCAGGCATATCCTTTTGTGGGAATATTTTCGACATACGCACAAGTCCCGTCTAGATCAATCAAACCATTCCCAACTGTTCCATTCGGATTAAATATCACATAGCCACAATCTTTGGAAATACCGTCGGAAATTGCCTTTTTCGCGTTGGTTAAACACTTCTCGCCTATCTCCTTGATAATGCAATAGTCAATATCGCATTGATCGTATACGGGGCCTATAGAAGAACCGGGAATAATATCATGGAATTGGTTGGTTAAGATCATTTTCCAACCACGATGCAACTCTGTCTTGGGGAAAGGTTGGTTGCAAAGCAATTTTGCGATTGTCGATGCCCACTCACTGTTTTGATATAAGAATTCGCTCATGCGATTGTTCTTTTTATTTTTGAATACAGAAGTATAGGTTCCTCGATGGAACTCCAAATACAATTCTCCACGCCAAATAGGAAGTCGAGGATTATTTTCGATCTTTTTAGACAGACGCGAAAGAAAGTTCCCGGCAAAATCAATCTCTGTTTTGGGCGTACCGGGAATTCCATAAGACAATCTTCGTTGCATTTCCAAATGCTCGACCGTAGGGCCACCGCCGCCATCTCCAAATCCAAAAGTCAAGAGTGCTTCATTGTTCAAATTCTTTTGCTGATAGCGCTCAATCGTTCCTGCCACCATTGCAGGCGTAGTGTGTGCGACATAGTAGGTAACATTTTTCGGCTCTTTGTGGAGTACCTTATCCTGTGCAGTCATAAAATAACTGTGAATGCGCGAGCCATCAATCCCCTGCCAATCAAAAGTATCGTAGGGCATCTTGTTACAATCGTTCCAACTGATCTTGGATGTTACAAACCACTCAATACCGCTCTTGCGAAGGATCTGCGGTAATGCGGCAGAATATCCAAAAACATCGGGAAGCCAAAGTACGCGGTTTTCTACATCGAACTCCTCCTTGAAAAAACGTTTGCCGTAAAGCACTTGACGAACAAGACTCTCACCAGAGGGAAGATTGCAATCAGCTTCTACCCACATACCTCCCTCGCATTCCCAACGACCATCCCGAATCAATTGCTTAACTCTTTCGTAAAGTTTGGGAGCTTCTTCCTTTAGATACTGATAAAGCAATGCCTGCGAAGACATAAAACGATATTCGGGATAGCGTGACATCAGTTCCACAACGCTGGAAAAAGAACGCTGGACTTTTTCACGAGTTTGCTTGAGTGTCCAAAGCCATGCACAATCAATATGCGTGTGTCCAATACAAATCGTTTTTGGCGCATGAGGAAGTTGTCCGCAAAACTCTCCGTAAAACACCTCATCCATGTACTTAGATGCTTCCTGAATTGATGTCATAAAATTTGGCGTTTCGGATTCGTATTCCAGCATTTCCAATTTGTTCAATGCACTATCCAAGTGTGCCAAAATATTTTGATATTCGTTGCTATATATCTCTAAATGACTTAAACTGTCATACGGAACTTTAATATCGTAATACAGCTTTTCCACCAAGTTGTCAAATGCAAACAATTCAGCATAAAAGTGTGATTGCTTGACCTGAGCACCTGTATATGCATACAAATATATTTCGTGTGTATGTTTTGGATCGAGCAAAATCTCACGGTGGTTGGTATCCAATCCTTGTAGCATTTCACCATCTACATATACAAGAAATTGCGGGTTATTGGGATCCCAACCGTTGTGATCGGTATAAACCTGCAAAAGCAGTTGTTTATCGCCAAGTTCTTTGTGCGCCGGCGTGTGCAACAGAAACCATGAATGTGTATCAACACCACACCCCCACAACTGTTCCTTTTGATAAGGCATAAAAAGAGATGCATCAGGCAAATCGTTTGAAGTTTTATAGTCACAGGGTAAAATGCCAATACTTTCAATCATCCCCAACGGTCTGCGCGCTTTTTTTTTCAACGCAGTAAGATATGACGTTACTTTACGATACATACTTTGTGCTTGCATTTTTTGAATCTCCTTTATTTCATAAAAATATGCAGTGTCCATTATATCACGTTCGATCTCATATGAAAATAGTATTTTTACGGAAAAATATTGTTTTTTTTCGGTTTTAAACAAATCTTGTCGAGAAAGGATTCCTTTCATGAATATTTACAAAAAACCCGATTATATCCCCAATCATTTCATTTCCGTAGCAAACAAAAAATTGCTGCATCGTATTGCGGCACATGGACATGACTTTTTTGAAATTGAGTTTTTTGTTCATGGCAAAGGAATCCACATCATAGACAAAAAAGAATATCCAATTGTTGCGAACTCACTGTTTCTCTTGTCACCTGCAAGCGTTCATTCAATTGAAACCGATTGCGCCGAAGTGATTACTGTCATGTTTCAATGTGAGTGTGACGGTGACTTTTTTACATTTCCAAACCAAGATCCCGCTTGCTCTCCTGCGTTTTATCTGAACGAGGAACAAGCAAAGCTACTGTGCCCTTTACTTGAGGAATTGCTTGCATTTTACATTGATGAGCCTCGATATGCCATACTCTTATTGCAATGCATTTTACACAAATTGAACTTGTTAACAGCCTTCAAAAATCCCCCATCCTTACCACTTGTGCAAAACGCCATGATATATATGATGGAGCATTTTCGCGAAAAGCTCACTTTGGAAAGTTTGGCAGAACACTTTGGATATTCCAGTGCTTATTTTTCAGAGTTATTTTACCAGCAGACAGGAATTCATTTCAAAACTTATTTGGATAATATTCGGTTTTCGCACGCACAAAATTTGCTGACCTTTTCCACACTTCCTATCAACGAAATATTCTTACGGGCCGGCTTTGGGGATTACACAAATTTTGTCCGTCGATTTAAACAACGATTCGATATGACTCCATCTGAATACAGAAATAAAAAATGCTTCGCTAATTCATAACAGCCGAGTTGTCCCATAAAAGCCAACAACCTGGTTGTTATTGTGATTTGTATCCAATTAATTTCAAATATGTATGACTTTTGATTATAATGTAACCCCCAAATAATCCTGCGTATACAGCCCCAAAAAGACCGCCCCGAAATCGGAGCGGTCTCAAATTTATAAGCAAAACTGCTATATAGTTTTTTGCCACATATGGTTTATTTGCCATATATGATTTAGCAGCTATATATGGGTTATTGCTGTATATAGTTTATCTGCTATATATGTCTCACCGTATATCGTCTCGAAACACATTCGTCTTACCACGGAAGACGGTGCTCATTTGAGGAAAGGACGTCGGTAAAATACTGTTCCACATTCAATCCGTTTGCCATAGCTGTGGCGGCAAGAGAATAGATGACCGCGCTCGCCTGCGCACCCTTGACAGAGTTTGCAAACAGCC
>JAFTXB010000016.1 GCA_017461825.1 Clostridia bacterium | reverse complement strand
TCAATTTGTCCGATTTTAATATCGGCATTATGTGGGATCGGCTTCCATGTAACCTTGAGAAATACCGCCCCCAGCATAACGATATCACCGATGATACCAAACATGGGAAACATAAGGGAATAAAAGAAATACTGATGCGGACGCAAAGGTAAAAGGCGTTTGCGCTCCAAAATGAACACAAGAAAGCCAAGCCCGATACAGGTAAAATGCTCGAAAATCAAAATGTAAAACACACGCCATGTCAGCCAAGCCAACTCTGCGGGCAGTCTGCCGGCGGTAATGAACATTGCAACAACAATCGCTGCCTCGATGATCTTTAAAGGAACCGAAACCACACTGCTTGGAAAGTTGAAAAGCAGCATATCATAGCAGGATATGCGTTGTTTCGCGCCCTTTTGGGTAAAGATCCCCAAAAACAGTGCTTTTCCGGTCTCAACAAATGCCTGCAGGTTTCCCTTTGCCCAGCGCAAGCGCTGACGCATGGCAATGCCGATGGATGTGGGTTGCTCATCATAAAAAACAGCCTCGTGTTGATAAGAAACGGCAACACCCTTTGAAACAATATCGGATGAAAAGGCGCGATCCTCGGTGAGCGACGTATAGCGCCAACCGTCCTTGACAAATTCCGAACCAAACAGAAATCCCGTGCCTTGAATGCGAGCAGAAATGCCGAAAAAGGAACGCGCGCAATGCTCCAGCCTACAAGTGCGTACCCAATGCAGGGCATAGCTTGCCGAAAGCCAGCCGTCACAGAGGTTTTTGGTGTTTCGGTAGGAGACGATCACACGTTCGCCGCTGTCAAACGCATCGTTCATACGGCTGATGTAATCACTTTTGAGCAGATTGTCGGCATCAAAAACAAAATAACCTTCAAAGCTGTCTCTGCCAAAGTCCTGCTCGATCTTTTCAAATAAGAATTGCAATGCATATCCCTTTGTCACGTGCTCGCTGTCAAAACGTTCATAGCAGATCGCGCCGTGACGCCGTGCCACCTCAGCTGTATTGTCAGTGCAATTGTCGGCAACAACAAATACCGTAACATGATCGGAGGGATAGTCCTGCGTGCGAATACTGTCAAGGAGATTTCCGATGACAGCCGCCTCATTGCGTGCCGCCACCACAACCGCGTATTTATGAAATCGCTTTGCATGTGAAAAGCGTTTGGAACAAAACAAACCTACAATGCCAAATATGATCCGATATGCGTAAAGTCCGCCCAAGATCATTCCCAATATATTACATACCGTGATCCAGCTCTGCACAACCGTCCTCCCTTCGACTTTTTTCGAGTTTGACAAACCTTTATTATTGTACCATATATGCGGTAAAAAAGCAAGAGGAAGGAAAAAATTTTTATGCAATCGGTTTCTTTTTTACGCTCTCACCAGCTCGACGAGCACCTGCACCATTTTGTGCATCGAATCAACGGGGATCAATTCATGGATACCATGGAAATTTGCGCCGCCTGTGGAAAGGTTGGGGCAAGGCAAACCCATGTACGACAGTCTCGCGCCGTCGGTGCCGCCTCGAATCGGAACCACGCAGGGCTCAACACCTACCTTTTGCATAGCGCGCTTGGCATTTTCAATAAGATGCATATGCGGCAGGATCTTTTCCTGCATGTTGTAGTAGCTGTCCTTCAGCGAAAGCTCAAACGAGCCCTCACCCCACTTGCCGTTGAGATAAGCAACGAGGTTTTGCAGAAAGGTCTTTTTATCCTCAAATTTTTGACGGTCATGGTCGCGGATGATCATGGAGAGGGTTGCCAGCGATTCGCATCCCGAAAAATCGTTGATGTGATAAAAGCCTTCGTAGCCTTCGGTGTGTGCGGGGGTTTCGGCAGCGGGCATCATGGTGATCAAATCGTTTGCCATGAGAATGGCATTTTTCATGCTGTTTTTGGCATATCCCGGATGAATATTGACACCGTGTACCGTTATTTTTGCCGATGCGGCGTTAAAGTTTTCGTATTCGATCTCGCCAAGCTCACTTCCGTCCACGGTGTAAGCAAAATCGGCATTGAAGCGGGCAAGGTCAAAATGATCGGCTCCGCATCCGATCTCCTCGTCGGGGGTAAAACCAACGGCGATACGACCGTGCTTGATCTCGGGGTGGCTGACAAGATACGCACACGCCGAAACGATCTCGGCAAGCCCGGCTTTGTCATCGGCACCGAGCAGGGTCGAGCCGTCGGTAACGATCAGCTCCTGCCCCACGTATTTGGAGAGGAACGGAAACGCCTCCGCACGGATCGCCTCGCCGTGTCCCAGCGGAATATCGCCGCCCTCGTATTTCACGATCTGTGGCTTTACGTTTGCACCGCTGACATCGGGAGACGTATCCATATGTGCGATCAGACCGAGCGTGGGAACATTCTCATAGCCCTCGCTTGCGGGAAGAGCCGCGTAAACATATCCGTTTTCGTCGACAACCGCATCCGAAAGACCGATCTCGGTCAACTCACGCACCAGATATTCGCCCAAAACCTTCTGCTTGGCAGTGCTGGGAACGGTTGTTGAGTTTTCATCAGATTGCGTATCAAAGCTGACATATTTTAAAAATCTATCGATCACGTTCATTGATTGATCCTCACTTTTTCAATTAAAAGTTTTGAAAGGGGTGTGGGGAAAACTTTTTTCCACAAAAACATTTCTTCCATCTCTTAAAACGCCCAGTTGCCGTTTTCAAAGATGGGAACGCGCTTGCCGTCGCGGGTGATGGCTGTGATGGTAAGATCCTCGGTTCCGATCATGAAATCGACATGGATCATCGAATCGGTAATGCCCTTGTCGTAGCACTCCTTGGTCGTATACTTATCGTAATCTTTGAGAACGTTGGTAAAACCGTGACCGAGCGCCAAGTGGCAGGCGGCGTTTTCGTCAAACAAGGTGTTATAGAACAGCACGCCCGAATTGCGGATAGGACTGTCGTAGGGCACCAAAGCGACCTCACCGAGATATGCAGCACCTTCGTCCATCCCGATCATTTCGCGCAAAAGCTCCTCGCCTCGCTCGGCGTGTACCTCAACGGCTTTTCCGCCTTCAAAACGGATCGAAAAGTTTTCAATCAGCTCGCCGCGATAGGACAGAGGCTTGGATGCCACAACAAGTCCCTCCGCAACGCCCTTTTTGGGAGAAGTGAATACTTCCTCGGAGGGGATATTGGGATTGAACTCGATACCGCTTCCCTGTGCACACTCGGAACCGCCCATAAAGAGCGCGTCCTCCAAAAGTCCGACACGAAAATCGGTGCCGTTTGATGCACGGTACTCCAGCGTTTCAATTCCGAGATTGTTAAGATATTCGCAACGGCTTGCCAGATCCTTGTTGTGTGCCTCCCATGCCGCTACGGGATCGTCATCCACACGCGCGGTGTAAAGAATCGCCTCCCACAGCTTTTCCATAGCGTGTGCGCGGATTTCGTTTGGAAAGACCTTTTTTGCCCACGCCGCCCCCGGAACAGCGGCAATACACCACTGGTATTTGTTGTCCATTGCCTCGCGGTAAGGCTTGATGATCTTAAAACGTGCCTGCGATGCCTTGGACATCTTTGCCTGATCGATTCCCTTGAGTCCGTCGGGATCGTCGGACTCGATATAAATATGCACGGGAAGTTTATCTCTGCGGTATTTCAGCTTATCGACCTCAAAATCCTCCATTTTGGATAGCGTGGTGAGGTTTGCTTTTTTGTAGGTGAGTTTGGTCATGGGCTGATAGCTCCACTCAACGCGCACCATGCGCGCGCCGCAAGCATAGCACTCCTCTGCAACCATTTTAACAAACTCGGGCTGATCGAGTGACGCATAGATCAACACGTCCTGTCCTTTTTGAACATTGCCGCCCTTTTGCGCGATCAAACGCGCGTAATTTCTAAGAACCGTTTTTTTCATGATCTTGTTTCCTTCCTAAAGTTAATACGGTAAGCTCCCTTTTTCACTCTTCTCAGACAATTCAAGTCAATATCTTATTCCAACTCAAACGCGCCGGTATACAGCTGATAATACTGCCCACGCTCGGCGATCAACTTTTCGTGACTGCCGCGCTCGATGATGCGTCCGTGATCGAGCACCATGATCACGTCGGAATTACGTACGGTGGACAAGCGGTGCGCAATAACGAACACCGTTCTGCCCTTCATCAGCGCGTCCATGCCCTTTTGCACGATCGCCTCGGTTCGAGTGTCGATCGACGAGGTCGCCTCGTCAAGGATCATCACGGGCGGGTCTGCCACGGCGGCACGCGCAATGGCAATGAGCTGTCTCTGTCCCTGCGAAAGATTGGCACCGTTGTTGGCAAGCTCGGTCTCATATCCTCCCGGCAAGCGGGTGATAAAATCGTCGGCTCCCGCAAGCTTGGCGGCGCGGATACACTCCTCGTCGGTAGCATCAAGGTTGCCGTAACGGATGTTCTCCATGACCGTACCCGTAGAGAGGTAGGTCTCCTGCAAGACGATTCCGAGTGAGCGGCGCAGATCCGACTTTCTGATCTTGTTGATATTGATGCCGTCATAGCGGATCTTTCCGTCGGCAATGTCGTAAAAGCGGTTGATGAGGTTGGTTATGGTGGTCTTGCCCGCGCCCGTTGCACCGACAAACGCCACCTTTTGCCCGGGCTCGGCGTAAACGCTTACGTCGTGGAGCACCGGCTTGCCCTCCTCGTAACAGAAGTCGACCCCGGTCATGCGCACGTCACCGCGCAGGGGCGTGTATGTCACGCTTCCGTCGGCAGAGTGGGGATGCTTCCAAGCCCACTGTCCCGTGCGCTCGGCGGTTTCGGTTACACTTCCGTCAGGCGCGATTCTGGCATTGACCAGCGTCACGTAGCCGTCATCGGGCTCTGCCACCTGATCCATCAGCTCAAACACACGCGTTGCTCCCGCCATACCCATGATGATCGAGTTGATCTGCTGGGAGACTTGGTTGATGTTACCCGTAAACTGCTTGGTCATGGAAAGGAACGGAACCACGATGTCGATTCCGAACGGCAGCCCCGACAGGCTGAGGTTGGGCACATTTTTGATCAGCAGCAGTCCGCCGACCGTTGCAACGATAACGTACATCACGTTACCGATATTCATGATGATCGGCCCCAACATATTGGCAAAGGCGTGCGCTCTGTAGCTGACATCAAACAACTCGTCACGGATCTTGTCGAAATCTTCCTTGCATTTTTCCTCATGCGTAAAGACCTTGATGACCTTTTGTCCGTTCATCATCTCCTGTATGAAGCCCTCCTGCTTGCCGACCGCGTTTACCAGCAGCACGAAGTATTTTGCCGAGCCTCCGCCCACCTTTTTGGTGACGAACAGAATGGCAACCACACCCAAAAGAAGCAAGCAAGTGAGCCATACGCTGTAATACAGCATGATAAAGAAGACGCTGAGCACTGTAACCGACGCGCGAATGAGGGTGGGGAGCGATTGTGCCACCAGCTGGCGAAGATTGTCAACGTCGTTGGTGTAATAGCACATGATGTCGCCGTGCTTGTGCGTATCGAAATACTGGATGGGAAGATCCTGCATACGCTCAAACATGGTCCGACGCATCTTGAACAGGAAGCCCTGCGTGATATACGCCATAAGCTGTGTCTCAAGTGTAATTGAAATCAGCGACAAGACGTACATTCCGATGAGGAAAAACACGCGCGGCAAGATCTCAGCCGAAGCCCCCTCCCAGTCGCCCGTTGCCTGCCAGTTCTCGATCATCTCGGTGACCTGCTGGAGCACGGTTGCGGGAATGGTGGAGGCGACTGCCGTAAACAATATACAAACGATCGTAAGGGGAACGAGCACGGGATAGAAGCCAAACAGCATTTTGAGCAGGCGCTTGAGCATTCCCTTCTGCATGGGCGGACGCTTTGACGTTGCCTGAGGTGCTTTTTTCTTACTCATTGTCGTCACCTCCGTTCGTTTGCTGCTCGTATACCTCGCGGTAGATCACGCTGGTGCGGAGCAGCTCGTCGTGAGTCCCCATCGACTCGATCCTTCCGTTTTCCATGACCAAAATCAAGTCAGCATCCTGCACCGATGCCACACGCTGTGCAATGATGATCTTGGTGGTTTCGGGGATGTAAGCCTTAAAGCCCTCGCGGATCAAAGAATCGGTCTTGGTGTCAACCGCGCTGGTCGAATCGTCAAGAATCAGGATCTTGGGCTTTTTGAGCAGTGCGCGGGCAATACAAAGGCGTTGCTTTTGACCACCCGAGACGTTGGTGCCGCCCTGCTCGATGTGCGTATCGTAACCGTCCGGGAAGGACATGACGAAGTCATCCGCCTGCGACAGTCTGCACGCCTCGCGGATCTCCTCGTCGGTGGCGTTTGCGTTACCCCACTTGAGGTTTTCGCGAATGGTGCCCGCAAATAAGAGGTTCTTCTGCAGCACCATGGCAACCGAATTGCGCAAAGCGTCCAGATCGTATTTGCGTACGTCCACGCCGCCAACCTTAACACAGCCCTCGGTGACGTCGTAAAGACGAGGAATGAGCTGAACCAGCGACGATTTGCTCGAGCCCGTACCCCCGATGATTCCGACGGTCATGCCCGACTTCACGTGCAGATCGATGTTCTCCAGCGCAAAGCGCTTTGCCTTCTCGGAATACTTGAAGCTGACGCCCTCAAAATCGATCGAGCCGTCACGCACCTCGGTAATGGCATCCTCGGGAGAGGTCAGCGCGGGCTCTTCGGAGAGCACCTCGATAATACGCTTTGCCGACTCGGTGGACATGGTGATCATGACGTAGATCATCGAAAGCATCATCAAAGACATGAGGATCTGCATGCCATAGTTGAGCATTGCGGAAATATGTCCTACGTCGATGGCATCGGTAGTGATCGCCATTTTGGAGCCGACTATCAACACGAACACCATATTAAAATACATACACAGCTGCATCAGCGGCGTGTTGAGCGCCACGATGCGCTCAGCACGGGTAAAGTCGCTACGGATATTTTCAGCCCCCGCACCAAACTTCTCTTTCTCGTACTCCTCGCGCGAAAAGCCCTTTACCACACGCATACCGCGCACATTTTCCTCGATCGACTCGTTGAGGCGGTCGTATTTCTTAAAAACTGCACGGAAGGCAGGCATGGCTTTCTGTCCGATCTTCCAAAACCCAAACCCCAGCACGGGGATCACGATCACAAACGCAGTGGAAAGCGGACCGCCCATGACATACGCCATCACAACAGAGAAAATCAGCATCAAGGGACTTCGGATAGCAGTGCGGATAATCATCATAAATGACATCTGCACGTTTGCAACGTCAGTTGTCATACGGGTGACCAAGGAGGAGGAAGAAAACTTGTCGACGTTTGAAAACGAATAGGTCATAATTTTTTCAAAGATGTCTTGGCGGAGATTTTTGGAAAATCCCGAGGATGCCTTGGCGCAGGTAAAGCCCGCAATACCGCCGCAGGCCAGCGACAGAACGGCCATTACAACCAACAGTCCGCCGTAGCGTAGGATCACGTTCATTTCCGCGCCTGTTTTGATCTCATTGATGAGATTGGCGGTGATAAACGGGATCATGGTCTCAATAATTGCCTCGGCAACAATAAAGACCAGCGTGAGGATCACATACTTTTTGTACTCTCTCACACATTTTACAAGTCGTTTGAGCATGGGATGATTTGCGCTTCCTTTCTTCTCATAATATACCACCCTACATTTTATCACAAATACAAAAAATTGTCAATAATTGATTTGGCGGAAAATAGGGTTTATTTTTTTCACTTTTTGTCCATGATGTTACGATTCGTTTATGAGTTAAATCATTTTCGTTGAAAACCGAAAAAAAGGAATCGTTTTTGGCATTGACACCTTGCAAAATCTCATTTATAATAAAAAAACACGTTTTATGTTCTTTTTGTGTGATTTTGTGATATCCTAAGGTGAACAAAACGGATATAATAAAAACAACAAATCTATATATCGGAGATAACCGCATGAAACAATTTTTTCTTTTTATCATCAGTCTATCGCTTGTCCTTTCAAGCCTTTTGTCCTTTGCCTCATGCAACAAGCAATCCGTGTCCACCGACGCGGATACAGTCTATACCGAAGAAACAGTCCCTTCTACAGAAGAGAAAACCGAGGAAACGACCGAAGAGGAAACAACCGAAGAGGAGACCACCGCTTCCGAGGAGACGACCGGTGTGGTTGTGGATGCAAACGGCAAGTATCCGATACTGAGCAACTTGACCATGACCTCCATCGGCGACAGCTATATCGCCGGAGACGGCAAATGGCCGAGTATGCTTGCCCTCAAATACGGAATGCGCTTTTACAATTACGGCATCAATGGCTCTACCGTTTCCAATTACATCACCGATCGCAACCCCATGGTTAACCGTTACGGCACCATGTTAAAAGTCGATGCCAACATTGTGATCATAGAGGGGGGCAGAAACGATTTCAACGCCCACACCCCTATTGGAGCCGTTGACAGCCGCGATTCCCGAACCTTTTCGGGTGCCCTCAACATTATGGTTGATGCCATGAAGGAAAAGTATCCAAACGCTATGATCGTGCTGATCACGCCTTGGAACTTTCCCGACAAATCCACCCATACCTTAACTTATCTCGATTATGTCAATTCCATGCTTGCCGTTGCCGAATATCAGGGCGAGCGCGTGTACTGCATCAATGCCTCGGATACTTCCTTAACGGGTGTCAATATGCGCAACCCTGATTTCCGTAAAACGTTTTGCATCAATGAAAGCGATGTCAGCCATCTCAATGATTTCGGCATGAAGCTGGTGATGCCGCGTTTTGAAAAAATTCTGGCGGAATACTATACCGATTTTTTAAACAAGCAGAAATAAAACCAACACAACTTTCATCCGAAAAAGAGCCGAATGCCACAGTGGTGCTTCGGCTCTTTTGTATGCATTATATTCTTTTTTACTTTTCTGTTGACTTTTTTTGAAATACATGCTATAATGAACCTACAACTTTTGGAAATGGAATAAAAAAAATGAACCGAAATATCTGTAATATCTGCGGAGCCAATTATGAATACAAAAACGGACGTTGGCTTTGTCCTGCCTGCGGAGCATATAAAGCAGAAGCGTTTTCAAATGAGGAAGTAACACTTTTGTACAATGCTGCTCAAGCTCTGCGTTTAAATTCCTTTGACCTCGCGGAGGATCTCTATTTTGATATTGTCAGGCAATATCCCGAAAACGCACTTGGATACTGGGGACTGGTGCTGGCAAAATACGGCATTAAATACGAAACCGATATTTCGGGAAAAAGCATTCCCACCTGCTATAAAAGCTCTTATGAGGACTTTCGAAATGATCTTTATTTCAAAAAAGCGCTTCTTCTTTCCGATACCGAAACCCGACAGCATTACATAGAAGAAGCCGAACAGATCTCCAATGTATGCACAGAATGGCGAACGGAAGCGCAACAATACAGCTACGACATTTTTATCAGCTTCAAGGCAACCGACGAGAACGGTAACGAGACTGAAGATCTGCGCGAAATGCAGGATCTTTACACTTTTCTGACCGAAAAGGGCTATAAAGTGTTCTTCAGCCCCGTCTCCATGCGTGCATATGTCGGAAAAAGCTACGATGCGTATATCTTCAATGCGCTTGACACCGCACAAATCATGATCCTTTACGGAAGCCGCTCTGAATATTTCACGTCGACATGGATTTCAAATGAGTGGACACGTTATCTCAGAAAGATCGATAAAGGCGAAAAGAAAAGCGGATCACTGATTCTTTCCTATGTTGGTATCTCACCGGAAACCCTGCCGCGCCAGTTGAGGCATTTGCAGGCATTGGATGCTTCAAAAAAGACTTTTTATCCGGATATTCTAACCGCCATCGAAAAAAACAAAAAGGAGCACATACCATCTCAACCGCATTTTTATACCGCACCCGTAACACCGCAACCTCCCTCTTCAAAAAAGACAACAAAAAAGAATCTTTTAAAAAGAGACTTTCTGGTATTTCTCTTTCACGCTGCTGCGTTTTTCACATTCGCAATGCTGGGGGCAATCGTTGCTGACATAATTGGAGTTGAGATCGAAGAGAATCCCATTTCCAACACATTCCTCTGGATCGCCATTTTTGCGCTTTTTGTTGGTGGTTTTTGGGCGGTCAAAACCGTTTGGACAGCCATCAAAACACTCTTCAAAAAATTATCAAAGCATTGACCTGCCTATCCATTTGATGCTCGGCATCCAACAACGCGATGCCGAGCACCTTTATAATTTATCAATTTCCTTTCGAAGCTGCTCTATATGGCGGTGCTCATCGGAAATAATATGAGACAAGACAGATCGTACCACACGGTCATTTGTTTGCCCCATCAAGGTTTGATAACAGTCTACCATTCGCTTTCCGTCACGAATTGCCTCCCGCATAAGACGCTCAAGAAACCGGGTTCCCGTTTTTTCTACGTAACGTGAGGGATCGATCCGAATCTGTGTATAAAGCATGGGGATCCCCCCAAGAGCGGAGATCAACTCCCCCACCAAGCGAAAATGCTCGATCTCCTCACGCGCAAACAGATCAAACAGATCGGACAGATCACGGTCATGCTTTTCACTCATTAAGCTCCGCCAGAGATAGGCGGCAATTGTGTACAGCTCGCTTTGATAAAGTTCTCCCAAGGCGCGCGCCATACGGTAATCACGAACAACACAGCCTTCCAAAACGGGACGAAAAGGCGGACAAGATGCATCCTTTGGCAATCGGCTCATAAATACCCCCTATGTATATGAATTTCCGTTAACCATTGTATGTCTCTTGCATGAATTTTGTGACACAAATCAAAAAACTCTTTACATTTTACTCCAAATCATGTATAATAAAAGCAAGAACCGAAAAAGGAGAACACGCATGAAGATCCCAAAACATAATACCGATCTACGGCGCCATGTCCTGCGGCGCGACCTTTGGCGCATTTTCGGATGCCTTTTGTGGGTATCCATGCTCATTGGCGGTGCCATTGCTTATAATAACAATCACAAAACCTATCCCGATTATCGCCGCATGGTTGGTTGGCGCATGGCTTTGTGGGTAGCTTTGGCGATGCTTTCCGGCTTTTTTATCTTTCGCATATGGAAGTTTTTTACCGATCGCCCCTGCACGGGCACTGTTGTTGTATCGGGATTGTCACGATCCTACACCCCCTCGCCCGATCCGGGAGCTATGAACGGCGTGGACTACGATTTTCGTACCAATACCGCGCTTCGCCTGCGCTTGGACAACGGAAAGCACCGCCGCCTGCGCTTTGAGCAAAAGCCGGGATTTTATCTCTATTACCACGAGGGTGAACGAGTAGCCAAGTTTCGCGGTCTCCCCTACCCCATAAATCTCGATCCTGACGCAAAAAGCGGCTGCGTCTGCTCGGCGTGCGGCACGTGGAGAAAAGAAAAAGCTCCGCATTGCGAGGCGTGCGGAATGTCGTTGATCGATCCGAAGGAGCTGATATAAAAGATCCCCTTGCAAAAATCCATTCGATGGACTTGCAAGGGGTAT
>JAFTXB010000206.1 GCA_017461825.1 Clostridia bacterium | reverse complement strand
GGCTGTAAACCTCTGCCTCTCTGCCGCACTTGGGGCAGGTGAAGTGCTCACCCGCAATATAGCCGTGGTCGCGGCATACCGAGTACGTGGGAGAAAGTGAATAATAAGGCAGGCGGTAGTTCTCTGCGATCTTGCGAACGATCGAAGCGGCAGCCTTCCAGTCGGGCAGCTTTTCACCGAGGTATGCGTGGAATACGGTACCCGAGGTGTAAAGCGTCTGAAGCTCGTCCTGCACGTCGAGGGCAGTGAAGATGTCCTCGGTATAGCCAACGGGCAGGTGAGAGCTGTTGGTGTAGTAAGGTGTTTCGCCTTGAGTTGCGCAAATGATGTCGGGGTAATGCTCTCTGTCGTGCTTTGCAAGACGGAACGCGGTCGACTCTGCGGGAGTTGCCTCAAGGTTGTACAGGTCGCCGTACATCTCCTGATAGTCGGACAAACGCTCACGCATATGGTTGAGCACTTCCTTGGTAAACTCCTGCGTTTCTTTATGGGTAAGATCCTTGCCGATCCACTTTGCGTTGAGTCCAGCCTCGTTCATACCGACAAGTCCGATGGTCGAGAAGTGGTTGGTAAAGGTTCCGAGATATCTCTTGGTATAAGGATACAGCCCCTCGTCGAGAAGCTTTGTGATGATGGTACGCTTGATCTTGAGCGAACGAGCCGAAATATCCATCATGTGGTCAAGTCTCTTGAAGAAATCTTCCTTGTTCTCAGCAAGGTATGCGATTCTGGGCATGTTGATGGTAACAACACCGATCGAACCGGTGCTCTCACCGCTTCCAAAGAAGCCACCCGACTTCTTACGCAGCTCGCGGAGGTCCAGGCGCAGACGGCAGCACATACTGCGAACGTCGGAGGGTTCCATATCGCTGTTTACGTAGTTGGAGAAGTAAGGAGTTCCGTATTTGGAGGTCATCTCAAACAGGAGCTTGTTGTTCTCGGTCTCCGACCAGTCAAAGTCACGGGTGATGGAATAGGTGGGAATGGGATACTGGAATCCGCGTCCGTGAGCGTCGCCCTCGATCATGATCTCGATAAACGCGCGGTTGACCATATCCATTTCCTTCTTACAGTCGCCGTACTTGAAGTCCATCTTCTTGCCGCCAACGATCGCGTACTCGTCTGCAAGGTCATGGGGTACCGTCCAGTCGAGCGTAATGTTGGAGAAGGGCGCCTGCGTACCCCAACGGCTGGGGGTATTCACGCCGTAGATAAAGGACTCGATGCACTTCTTCACCGTATCATAGGAGAGATTGTCTGCCTTGACGAAGGGTGCAAGATAGGTATCAAAGGAGGAGAATGCCTGCGCGCCCGCCCACTCGTTTTGCATGATGCCGAGGAAGTTTACCATCTGGTTGCAAAGAGTTGCCAGATGCTTTGCAGGTGCCGAGGTGATCTTGCCGGGAACACCGCCAAGACCTTCCTCGATGAGCTGCTTGAGCGACCAACCTGCGCAGTAACCGGTCAGCATCGAAAGGTCGTGCAGGTGAATATCGGCATTTTTGTGTGCCTTTGCGATCTCATCGTCGTAGATCTCGGAGAGCCAGTAGTTTGCTGTGATAGCGCCCGAGTTGGAAAGGATCAAACCGCCAACCGAGTAGGTCACGGTGGAGTTCTCCTTCACACGCCAGTCAATATTCTTTACATATTTATCAACCAGATCCTTGTAGTCAAGGATAGTGGACTTCATGTTACGCAGCTTTTCACGCTGACGGCGGTAAAGGATATAAGCCTTTGCCACATCCGCGTAGCCTGCCTGTACAAGCACGGTCTCAACGCTGTCCTGAATGTCCTCAACCGCTACCAAGCCGTCGGCAACCTTGGGCTCAAAGTCGGAGGTGACCTTCAGTGCGAGAAAGTCGATGATGTTATCGTTAAATTGGCGGTCGCAGGCTTCAAACGCCTTTTTGATCGCTTCGGAAATCTTGGAAATGTCAAAATTGGCAATTTTGCCGTCTCTTTTGTTGACGCGATACATGTTCTTCTCCTTTTCTTAAAATAATTCTAATTCTAATTCTTGTTTTTCTGTCTTTTTTCGTCCGTTTCAGGACTGTCCGCGAAGTGCGGCACGGGGTAAATAGGGTTTTACAGCAGCCAAAATCGACTGCATCTCTTCCTCGTCAAACGCGGAGCAACCCGTTCCAAGCAGGTTTCCCGAGTCCACAAAGGTCTGGATAAAATAGGGATCCTCTTCCCTCAGCCATTTGCCGATCTCGCAAAAATCGTTCACCTCATGGATACCCTTGACCGCCGTCGTGCGGAATTCGTAAGGAATCCCACTTCTTCGGATCAAGTCCATGCTTTCGGCAAAAACCTCGGGAGAGATGTCACTCCCCGTCGCCGTCCCATAGCCTGCGGGAGAGCTTTTCACGTCCATTGCCACATAGTCGACAAGTCCCGCGCCAAGCACCTCGGAAAGCCGCTTTGGCAGCGCTCCGTTGGTGTCGAGCTTGACAAGGTATCCCATCTCGTGCAGACGCAAAAGAAAGTCTTTGAGGTCGGGCTGCAAAAGAGGTTCCCCACCCGTCAGACAAACACCGTCGAGAATTCCTCGGCGGCGCGACAGGTAATCAAACACGACCTCGGTCATGTTTCCGTGTTCCATCGGTGTGCGAACCAAGCCCCCGTTATGGCAAAACGGACAGCGCAGATTGCACCCGCCGGTAAATACGGTACAGGCAACCCTTCCCGGGAAATCGAGAAGCGTCATTTTTTGAAAACCTTGAATATTCACCTCTCAAATCCCCCTTTTATCGTCTTGGCATAAGACAACCGCGCGATTTGGTCTCGTGCGGCATTGCTCATACAGTATACCATATTTTCATACGCTTGTCAAGAGCTATTTCCACAATATTTTGTGTTTTTTTAAAATATTTTCACAAGATATTGTGTTTTCGAAAAAAGCGCGCAAAACACCGAAAAGCCATCATTTCAGCGTTTTGCGCAAATCTTTAGCGTGTTAAATCACAAATTGAAGCAATAGGAACACAAACGGAATGGTAAAGCAGGAAAGCATGTGAGAAACCAACGCCATTCCCGCGGCTTGTGAGGTGTTGCGCCCGTAGGCGGCAGGAATCACAACGGTATTCAGCCCCAAGGGCATTGCAAGGGCACACATAATGCAGATCTCCAATGCCTCGGGAAAAGGAAGCAAAAACAGCAATCCCAAGCCAACCAACGGAAACAGAATCAAACGAATGAGCGTTGCCTCCCAGATACTGCGGATCTTGAGCATCTCCGAAATATCAATGCCCGCCACGGTGATACCCGTGAGCAGCATGGCAACGGGAGACATGCACGCGCCCGCATCGGTGACGATCGACTTGACAAAGGTGGGCAGCGGGAGCCCCGTGAGCCCCAACACCATGCCGATAACCATACCGATGAGCATGGGGTTGGCAAGCGATTTCAGCGATTGTTTTATACCGGGCTTTTCACCGTCGCTGCCAATGAGGAGCGCGGGGACAGCCCAAAGTTGGATCATGATCCACAGCGGCAGGGTGAAGATAAGGTACTCGGCAAAGAGCTCGGGAAAGACCGCCGAGACCACGGCGTTACCCATAAAGCTGAAGTTGGAAAAAACTAAGCCATAAGTATAGATGCGGCGCAGGTAAGCTTCCTTCACGCACCGATGGGCAAAGAAGATTCCCACGGGCATTGCAACCACAAAGAAGCCAAAGCCCGCCAAAAAGTACCACCACGACGAGCCCAAGCGCTCAGGGGTAAAGCTGGTGAGAAAGGTTCCCATAACCATGGCAGGCAGGAACACCTTGTTTTCGAGCTTGGAGAGCACGCCCGCCGCGCTCACATCAAGGATACGAAGCCGCACCAAGAGATAGCCTATTATAATAAAGGAAAACAAAAACGCCATACGGTCGATCGTCGGCAAAAACACGTTCATTTTGGGTAGATCCTCCACGCACGAACCAAAACGGGCATTCGCGCAAATCAATTGTTATTTTTTTGACGATCTATTCTATCACACTTGTCGCATTTTGTCAAGCACTTTGCTTAAAAATAATAATAATTGGAAAACAAAAGCGGCGTTTCCGCCGCTTTTGCAAAAATCCATTGCAGATCAATCATTTTCGTAATCAACGTACACTCGCCCCGACGTGACCTCAATCTTTTCACGCACCAAGTCCTCGATCGCGGTGCGAATTTGGTAGATGCCGTATTCAGGTGTAGATAACCACATGGAGATCAAATGATCGTATTCGGGTGTCACGCCTAAAATACAGGTCGTTTCTCCATCAAAGCCTCGCTTCTCCTCGGGATTCCACGTTGGAATATTCTTAAAATCGGAATCAATAATAACCCCTTGCAATTTCTCAATCTCTGCTTCGGTCAGTTTTACGGTTTCATCTTGAAGCAATTCATAATTCCAGTAATTTTTATGCATATAATGCTGAAAATGCAACTCGGCGGTTCCATCTTGATAGAAGAAAAGATCATAGCAGTACAGCCCATTCCATGAAAGCGGACGCCCATCTACTGTTTCTTTCAGGTCAAAACAAACGTACTGGGTACAGCGGTAAAAGGACTTTATCGTATCTCGTCTATCAAAGATAAGCTTCGAATAGGGTTCCAACCCCGCCTCCGTACAATCGTCAATAAAATACTGCCACCTATATTCGGTTTGTCGAGAAATCTCCTCTGCCGTATAATAATCAAAAAAACAGTAATCGGGGAGTTTTCCCTCCAAAATAACAGCGGGATAATCTTGTTCGCAAACCTGAATGCGCCAAATATCCTTATGATCACGCGCATCTGCGGAAAAGCGTTGATCCATCAAAAAGCCACCGTTTCCGTCGGGCTTTAAAAACAAATAAAACAAAGTATTATTTGACAGAGAATAAACGGTGTAATAAAGCTCCACCGTATCGTCCTTATAACAATGGATCACTTTATTACCGCACCATTCTTGAAAGTACGAATAGGTGTAATTCTCCCGTTTTGCGATCGTAAAAGCATTTTCGGGCACATAATCCTCATAAGACGGTGGAGTATAAACAAATGGAATATCGTTATCAACCACGATCTCATCGCCCTCCACAAAATCCGACGGCAACGGCTCGGGCATCCTGAAACAAGACGCAAGGCTTAAAACCAACGTTCCCAAGAGCAAAATCAAGCAAACAATTCGTTTTTTCATGATTCAAACTCCTTTCATTCATAATCAACG
>JAFTXB010000205.1 GCA_017461825.1 Clostridia bacterium | reverse complement strand
GGGAGACCGACGAAAACGGCAAAAAGCACGTTACGGGTGTGGTTACACGACTGGGCGAGAAATGGAGCTGTGAACGCGTGATCGTTGCCACGGGAACCTTTCTCGAAAGCGCAATATTTGTCGGAGACGTTTCCTACGAGGCAGGCCCCGATGGACTGCTCCCCGCGAAAGGATTGTCGCAATCTTTGTCCGATGCAGGCGTGAAAATTGTTCGTTTTAAAACCGGTACTCCTGCCCGTGTCAAGCGCTCCACTATTGACTTTTCTGTTTTAGAGGAGCAACCCGGAGAGGATAAGATCCTTCCCTATTGTGCGTCGCATGAGGAATCAATGTTCAATTCCCTTTCGCAGATCCCCTGCCACATCGTTTACACCAACCTTGAAACGCACCGTGTTATTCGTGAAAACATTGGGAGAAGCGCGCTTTATTCGGGGAAGATCCACGGAACTGGGCCGCGCTATTGCCCTTCGATTGAAGATAAGCTCGTCCGATTTGCCGACAAGGAGCGCCATCAGCTCTTTGTTGAGCCGGTAGGAGCCGACACCGAGGAGATGTATATTCAAGGCTTTTCCACTTCCCTGCCCACGGATGTGCAATATCAGATGCTCCATACACTCAACGGCTTTGAAAATGCCGAGATCATGCGTTATGCGTATGCGATTGAATACGATTGTGCCGATCCTTTACAGATGGACGCTACGCTTGAATTTAAGGATATCGGCGGATTGTACGGCGCGGGGCAGTTCAACGGTACTTCGGGATATGAAGAGGCTGCCGCACAAGGTCTTGTTGCAGGTATCAATGCCGCGCGAGCAGTGAAAGGTTTTCTTCCTATTATATTAGAGCGCTCCGGGAGCTACATTGGAACTCTGATTGACGATCTTGTCACAAAAGGCACGAATGAGCCCTACCGCATGATGACTTCGCGCTCCGAGTACCGACTTTTGCTTCGACAGGATAATGCCGATGCCCGTCTTACTCCCATTGGTTATGAGGCGGGATCGGTCAATGAAAAGCAATATCAAGCGTTTTTGACAAAGAAAGACCAGGTTAATTCCGAAAAGTTGCGTTTGGAACAAACCCATCTCTCCCCCGAGGTTGCGAATCCTTTTTTACAGTCGATTGGAGAGACGTTGCTGAAATCGGGCGCGTCACTTGCCGATCTTCTCCGACGACCGCCGATTTCTTATCAAATGTTGGCTGAGATCGATCCAAATCGTACAACTCTCCCCTTTTCTGTTATTCTTACAGTCGAAACCGATATAAAATATGCCGGTTATGCACAAAAACAGCTTGCTGAGGTTGAACGGAGGCGCAAGCTTGATACGAAAAGCTTGTCTCCTGATCTGGATTATTCATCGATTAAAGGTTTACGACTTGAAGCCGCGCAAAAGCTCTCGGCAATCAGACCGAGGACGGTTGGGCAGGCTTCACGAATCAGCGGAGTGAACCCGGCTGATATTACTGTTTTGCTTATATATCTTGGTTTAAAGTGAGGTTTTGTGGATTGGATTACACTGCTTTTAAAGAGTTTTTTGCACTATCTTTACAAAAAAACGGGTTACCGCTTCTTTTAGACGCTCAAAATGATTTGTTTTATGCTTTTGCCGGCCATTTACTTGAGGTAAATCGCACCACCAATCTTACCGCGATTCGGAATATGCCCGATGTGATTACAAAACACTTTGTCGATTCTCTTTTGGTTTCTCAATACATTCCAAAAGGCGCGTCTGTTCTGGATCTCGGTTGCGGAGCAGGTTTTCCATCGATTCCTTTGGCGATCGCTCGTCCCGATCTTTTTGTAACAGCACTTGACAGCACCTCAAAAAAGATTGCTTTTGTAAATGGATCTGTTAAGCTTTTAAACCTTTCCAATCTTTCTGCTGTTGCCGGAAGAGCTGAAGACCCCGTACTTGCAAAACGGCTCGGACTTTTTGACGTGGTAACAAGCCGCGCCGTGGCAAGGTTGAATATTCTTTCCGAACTGTGCATGCCGTATGTGCGGGTTGATGGCACATTTCTTCCTCTTAAAGCTGCAAAAGCCGAGGAGGAGCTTTTTGAAGCCAAGCGCGCAATCTCGTTTTTAGGAGGAGATGCCGCCAAGGTGCATCCTTACACTCTGATAACCGATGCAGCAGAAGAACCTCGGTGCGTGATCGAAATCAGAAAGAAGAGAGAAGTTCCCAAAGGTTACCCCAGAGCGTATGCGGCTATTTTAAAAAAACCGTTGTAAGCAATGTTTCACGTGAAACATATCTCAAATTAAGTGGGATGTTTCACGTGAAACATTTTATTTTTAGCTTAATGATGTTTCACGTGAAACATTTTGTTAAAAGATAGTAAAATCGTGAACAAAACATAAAAAATCTGTTTTATTTTGATATCTATTGCATTTTGGATCGATGTATGGTATAATAATAGGGAAGAGGTGAGAGGCTGTTTGATGTCTCTGTTCTTTAAAACTTGCGATATGAAAGGAAACGGATTAAAATAAATGGGAAAAATCATTGCGTTTGCTAACCAAAAGGGAGGAGTGGGTAAAACGACCTCTGCGGTCAATGTTGCCGCTTCTCTTGGGATTCTTGGTTATCGGGTTCTTTTGATTGACCTTGACCCGCAGGGCAATGCGACCAGCGGCGTTGGGATCATGAAGAAAAGCCTGAAAACAACTGTTTTTGATATGTTGACTACCGATGCGTCTGCTGATTCGGTTACAATTAAAACAAAATATGACAATTTGGCTGTCATTCCTGCGCAAACAACTCTTGCGCGCGCGGAATATGAGCTTGGAGACACCGAAAAGGGTGAATATGTCATGAAAGACAAGCTCTCGGCTGTAAAATCAAAGTATGATTACATCATCATTGACTGTCCGCCGTCTCTTGGCATGCTAACGGTGAACGCCATGACGGCGAGCGACGGCGTTGTGATTCCTATGCAGTGCGAATTTTTTGCGCTTGAGGGACTTTCTCAGCTGATGTTTACGATTAGCCGCATCAAACAGCACTACAACAAGGACCTGAATGTGACAGGTATTCTGATTACCATGCATAACAACCGTTTGATCCTTTCTATGCAGGTGATCAACGAGCTGCGCAAACATTATGCCGAAAAGCTGTTTGAAACCACCATTTCCCGAAATGTGAAGGTTTCCGAGGCTCCCGGCTTTGGCGCGCCTGTATATTACCATGAAAAGCGCTCCAAGGGCGCGGCTGAATACATGAATGTTGCCAAGGAGCTGGCAGAACGCATCTGAAAAGGAGAAAAACATGGCAAAATCAAGAAACGGGTTGGGGCGTGACTTTTATTCTTTGTTGGATGACAATATTTTGGCATCCGATAAGACCAGCGCGGCTACCAATTTGCGTATTTCCGAGGTTGAACCTCGAAGCGATCAGCCGCGAAAGACCTTTACACAGGAATCGCTTAGCCAATTGGCAGATTCTATAGGACAATTTGGCGTTCTTCAGCCAATTATTGTGCGTGAAAGCGCGCTTTTGGCAGGCACTTACGAGATTATTGCGGGCGAAAGACGCTGGAGAGCTGCAAAAATGGCCGGACTTTCCGAGATTCCTGCTGTTATTTTAGACGGAGACGATTTGAAAGCGGCACAGGTTGCTGTGATCGAAAACGTACAGAGAG
>JAFTXB010000204.1 GCA_017461825.1 Clostridia bacterium | reverse complement strand
GGCACTTTTTACGGGTGCCACTCTGCTCGTGCGAAAGGTCAAGGGTGTCCAGCGCGCGGGGATTGCGACCTTGATGCCGTTTGACAAACCCATGCTGCTCTTTGATTCGGGCGCAAATGTTGCGGTCACTCCCGAAAACCTCGAGCAATTTGCCATCGTCGGATCGGCATATATGCGCAAGGTGTTCGGAATCGAAAAGCCTCGCGTGGGACTTTTGAACAACGGTGCCGAGGAGTGCAAGGGAACCGATCTTCACAGAGAGGCATACAGTCTGCTCTCAAATAGCCCCGACATCTGTTTTGTGGGCAATGTTGAGGGAAGTACAATGGCATTTGACGTTTGCGATATTTTGGTAACCGACGGCTTTACAGGCAACATCCTGCTCAAAAGCTCGGAGGGGATCGTCAAGCTGATGCTGAAAAAGCTGAAGGGAATGTTCAAGGGCTCGCTGAGAGGGATGCTGGCATATCTTTTGCTCAAGCCCGAGCTCAAGGCGCTGAAAGGACAGCTCGATCCCGCGGAAACGGGAGGCGCACCGATCCTCGGCATTTCCAAGCCGGTTTTTAAGGCACACGGTTCATCGGATGCCAGATCTTTTAAAAATGCCATTCGCCAGGCGATCCGATATGTAGAATCGGGCGCTATGGAAGAGCTTTCCGCGGCGGCACAGGCTTATGCGGTACGCAAAAAAGCCGAGCGCGAAGCACAAAAGCAAACCGAACAGTAAACGGGAGTGAGCCCCCAACGCCCCCGCTTTCATAATGTGGGGGGAGAAAAGAGGTCTCTGAAATGATTTTGCCAACGGAACAGTTGCAGGAGCGCATCGGCTACCGTTTTCATAACATTCACTACTTAAAACAGGCACTCACCCATTCGTCTTACGCCAACGAGACGGGGGCACATAACCATCACCTGCTCTGCAATGAGCGGTTGGAGTTTTTGGGCGATTCCGTGCTCTCTTTGGTGACAAGCGACTATCTGTACCGCACTTTTCCCAATCTCCCCGAGGGGGATCTTACGCGTATGCGCGCGGCAACCGTGTGCGAGGAGGCGTTGGCATCCTATTCGCGCAAGCTGGGTTTGGGTGACTTTTTACTGCTCGGAAAAGGCGAGCGCAATACGGGAGGTGCCGATAAGCCCGCCGTTATTGCCGATGCCTTTGAGGCAATTTTAGCCGCGATCTATCTCGATGCCACCGGAGGAAACGAAGGAATGAGAGCGGTTTCGGCATTTCTCCTGCCATTCATCGAGGAGGCTGTCAAAAATCTCCCCGATGCGGGCGGTTATCATGCCGATTCCAAATCGCGTTTGCAGGAATTTGTCCAAAAGGACAAGGGTCAGCCCGAGTACCGATTGGTCAATGAGAGCGGCCCCGACCACAATAAGACCTTTGTTGTGGAGGTCTATCTCGATTCCAACTGTATCGGACGGGGAACAGGACATTCCAAAAAGACAGCGGAGCAGGCTGCGGCACGTGACGCACTGTCATTGTTTGGCATCGAGTGTTGACATGGCACACCGCAATATTCCCATTTTTATTCCGCACATGGGTTGCCCCAACCAATGTGTGTTTTGCAATCAGCGCTCGATCTCGGGATGTCGGGAGTTCCGTATAGAGGACGTAACGCAACAGATCGAAGCGGCACTTGCCACGATCTCGGAGGGAACTGAGACCGAGATCGCCTTCTTCGGCGGCTCCTTTACGGGGATCGACCGAGGATTGATGCTGAGATTGCTCGATACGGCACAAACGTATGTCAGGGCGGGGCGGGTCGATTCCATTCGTCTGTCCACCCGACCCGATTATATCACCCCCGAGATATTGAGCATTCTTTCGCGCTATTCGGTCAAAGTGATCGAGCTCGGATTGCAGAGCATGGACGACGCGGTGCTTCGGGCATCCGGTCGCGGTCATACGGCAGAAACAGCCCGCAGAGCTTGCCGCGCCGTTGTGGACGCAGGCTTTTCTCTGGTCGGGCAAATGATGATCGGTCTCCCGGGCTCCACACCGAAAAACGAACGCGCAACGGCACGGGAGATCGTCAGTCTCGGGGCTTCTGCCGCGCGCATCTACCCAACCGTTGTTTTTTACGGCACACCGCTGTGGGAGATGACCGAGCGCGGAGAGTATCTTCCCATTTCCTTAAATCAGGCAGTGGATCGCTCTGCCGACGTGTTGGAGATCTTTCTCGGGGCGAGGGTCAAGTGCATCCGCATCGGTCTTTGCGCCAATGAGGACTTGGTCTCTTCCGAGGAGGTTGCCGAGGGCGCAAACCACCCTGCACTGGGAGAGTTCGTTTGGAACGAATATTATTACAGACGTATGTACGAAGCACTTGCAAAACAAGGGCTTTTGGGTAAGGATGTCGTCATTTCGGTCCCATTTGCCGACGTTTCCAAGGCGGTCGGTCAGCATCGAAGCAACGTAATCCGTTTGTTGAGAAACACCGAAACCCGAGTACGCAAGATCGGTGGAGATAAAACGTTAAACCGAGTGGTGCCCGCACAGTGGCAACCGCAACAAAACAAAAAGAAGGAGCAAAACGACAGTGTATCTGAAATCACTGGAAATGCAGGGCTTTAAGTCCTTTCCCGATAAAACCAAACTGGTTTTTGAGAATGAGGTCGAAGTGAAAATGATGGGCGAGGTAGCGTCGGCAGAGGGTTCTGCGCAAGGCGTTACCGTCATCGTCGGCCCCAACGGTTCGGGCAAATCCAATATTGCCGATGCCATGCGTTGGGTATTGGGTGAGATCTCGTCCAAATCGTTGCGCGGATCAAAGATGGAGGACGTCATTTTCGGAGGAGCCGACAGCCGCCGTCCTATGGGATATGCCGAGGTTTCGGTCACGTTTGACAACCGCGGCGAGTTTTCCAAGCTGGACTGTCCTTATGACGAGGTCATCGTCACCCGTCGGTATTACCGCTCGGGCGACAGTGAGTATTTCATCAACCGCAAGGGCGTGCGACTGAAGGATATCTACGAGCTTTTCATGAATACGGGTATCGGCCGTGACGGATATTCGATCATCGGCCAGGGACGAATTGCCGAGATGGTGTCGAGAAAAAGCGAGGAACGCCGCAGTGTTTTTGAGGACGCGTCGGGAATCGCCAAGTACCGCTATAAAAAGAACGAGGCGGAACGAAAGCTCAAGGATACCGAGGACAACATGGCGCGCGCCAACGATATTTTCGCAGAGGTAGCGGCACGTGTAGGTCCTCTTGAGAAAGAAGCCGAAAAGGCAAAACGCGCCATCGAATTGATGGACAATAAAAAGAGAGCGGATGTCAGCCTTTGGCTTTATGACACCGAAAAGCTCCGTGACGAGCTGAATGCCGCCGAGGAGGCGACCAAGCACGCCGCGTTTGATCTTTCGGTCGCGGAGGATGCCATCCAATCGCTCGAGGCGCAAAACGCAAAGCTGTTTGAGGCGTCGCAGGGCAGCAAAAAGGAATCCGAGGAGCTGCTCACCAAGATCCGAGAGCAGACCGAGCTCTGCCACACGCTGGAAAGCGAATATCGCGTGGCGGAAAATACCGTTTCCCACGCAAAGGATCTGATTGCCGCAACGCAAGGATCTGTTGGAAGTACCGATAAATCGATCCAAAACGAAACGGCGGCGGCAACTGCGCACGCCGCAAAGATTTCCGAGCTCGAGGCAGCCGAAGAAGAGCTGACCAAAGAGAGAGAGCACCTTTCAAACAAGCAGACCGAGCTTTCGGAGCGTGAGTCGGCACTTGAGGCGGCTATCGCGCAAGCGCTGGAGGATCTTCGCGCGCTTGAAAATGAGGCGGTCGATGTCAAGGTGCGTATTTCGGTACTTGAAAACGCAAAGAATACCGATACCGATAAAAACAGCTCGGCACTGTCAGAGCTGGAGGAATATAAACGTATATCAACCGAACTGGGCACACAGTGCGAGAGCCGTGAGCGCGCGGTGGCAGGCTATGAAGCCGAGATCGCTTCGATCGATTCCGATATCGCAAAGGCGGAACAGCAGATCGAGGAGGCCGGCGCCGCCGTAAAGGATGCTACGGCAAAGCTCAACAGCGAGACCTTCCGCCGTGATTCGGTAGCACAGCGAATTTCCACCTTCAAAACGATGGACGAGCATTTCGAGGGCTACTCAAACGCCGTCCGCTATGTCATGAAGCAATACGACGAGGGCAAGATCACCGACGCCCACGGTGCCCCCTGCGGTACGATTTACGGCCCGCTTTCCAAGGTGATTTCGGTTGAGGATAAATTCATCACCGCAATCGAGATCGCCTTAGGCACCAACCTGCAAAACATCGTTGTTGAGGACGAGGCAACCGCAAAGGCGGCAATGTTTGCCCTCAAACGCGGTGAGGCGGGCAGAGCGACCTTTTTCCCGCTGACCTCCATGAGCGCGTCCACTCCCACCAAGGAGATGACCGATGCGGCAGGCTTTGCGGGATACATCGGCGTGGCAGATTCTTTGGTCACGTCCGACAAAAAATTCGCAAACGTTCTGTCCTCGCTTTTGGGCAGAACCGTGGTCTTTGACAACATCGATCATGCCACCGTAATGGCAAAATCGCTTCGTTACCGTGTCAGAGCCGTCACGCTTGACGGTCAGCAGATCAACGTTGGCGGTTCGTTTACGGGTGGATCTGTGCGTACCGGCAGCGGCATTCTTTCCAGAGCGGGCGAGATCAAGCGTCTCGAAGCAGAGCTGGAGGAGCGCAAAAAGGCGGTCGCAAAGCTTGAGAAAGACCTCAAGGACGCGCAGGAGCGCATGGAGGAGCTGGAGGACGAAAAGTATTCGGCAGAGGATCGCCGCGAGCTGATCTCGGTTCTGCGCAATACCGAAAACGGACAGCTCGATCAGCTCCGCGCAAAGCTCGATGCCAACAATACGTTACTTGAAAAATTGAGATCCGACATGCGCGGCTATGAGGAAGCAAAGGCGCGCTACGAGGAGGATATCGAGACTCTCACAGCGCAGGAAAAGAACCTACGGCACCGCATCAAGGAGCTGTCGGATTTCCGCACCGAAAAGAATACCGAAAAGGGCGAGGTCATTCTGCAAAATGACGAGATCGGACGCAGGCTGACCGAGCTGTATATCCGCATCAGCGAAACGCAAAAGGATATCGAGACCGAACAAACGCTGAAAAACGGAGCTGAGGAGCGCCTTGAAAATCTCAACCGAGAGCTCATGACGCTGTCGGGGCGCATCAATACGCAAACCGAGCAGATCCGCATCACGCAGGAGGCAATGGAGGCAAACAGAACCGCCCACGCCGCCGCAACGGCACTGCTGGATTCCCTCAACGCAAAGCGTAACGACGTAGAAAAGGACAATTCCGAGTTTGAAAGAAAGCTCAATGAGCTCAATGCCAAGCTTCGTGACCGCATGAACCACAAGGAGCTTGTGTTCCGCGAGCATACCAAGTGCGAGACCAAACTTATGACCTTGCGCGAAAATCAGGATAAGCTGGCAACCAAGCTGTGGGACGACTACGAGCTCACCCGAGCCGATGCCGTGGCACTTGGATATCCGCCCGTCACAAAGGAGAACCGCACCGAAATGATCGCACTCCAGACCGAGTGCAAAAACAAACTGCGCGTGATGGGCAACGTCGACCTCGACGCGGTCAATAAATATGCAGAGGTCAAGGAGCGTTACGATCACATGAACGCCCAGATCACCGACCTCGAAAAAGCAAGAAAAGAGCTAAACGGTATCATTGAACAGCTGGAAAGCGAGATGAAGACCTCGTTTGTAGATTCGTTCAATAAGATCAACGAGAACTTTGGAAAGGTCTTTGCCGAGCTGTTCGGAGGCGGCTCTGCCGAGCTGTCCCTGACCGATCCCGAAAACGTACTCGAAAGCGGAATCGAGATCAAAGCCGCACCTCCCGGAAAGATCATCAAGAGCCTCATGCAACTCTCGGGCGGTGAGCAAGCCTTTATCGGTGTCGCGCTCTTCTTTGCGATCCTGCAGGTCAACCCCACGCCGTTCTGTATTCTCGACGAGATCGAGGCGGCGCTGGACGAGGTCAACGTCGAGCGTTTGGCACAGTACATCAAGCGGTATTCGCACGGCACGCAGTTTATCATGATCACCCACCGCCGCGGAACCATGGCGGCGGCAGACAGACTGTACGGTGTCACCATGCCCGAGCACGGAATTTCCAAGGTGCTCATGCTTGACGTCAACGATATTTCCAAGAAGGAAGGAGAAGACTGGAATGGGATTTTTGGATAAATTATTCGGCAAGAAAAAGCGCGAGCAAGAGCTGAAAGCCGAAGAAGAAGCACTCAAACGCGCCGCCGAGGAAGAAGCACGCAAAAAGGCCGAGGAAGAAGCAGCCCGAAAGGCAGCCGAAGAAGCGGCAAAGAAGCAAGCCGAAGAGGCAGCCCGAAAGGCAGCCGAGGCAGAGGCAAAGAAGCAAGCCGAGGAAGAAGCAGCCCGCAAGGCAGCCGAAGAAGCGGCAAAGAAGCAAGCCGAAGAGGCAGCTCGCAAGGCAGCCGAAGAAG
>JAFTXB010000203.1 GCA_017461825.1 Clostridia bacterium | reverse complement strand
TTTGGGTAGTAACCCCAGGCGTTAGCACACTTGTGGTGACCGGAACAGTTTAAACTGAATTATGAAAGCAGGCCGGGTCAACGACCCGACCTGCTTTCATATAAAAACGGAAATCCGTTTTATTGGTATACTTATATTTCACCATATTCACCGTATAATTCTCTTTGTTATAAAGGACGGGCTTTTCTACCTTTCGGATTTGTTCGGAGTCTCCCGAACCTTCAAGGCAAATTTGGCTTCTTTCCCTTGCAGCAGCCGTTTGAAGTTTTCTTTGTGTCTGACAGCCATAAACAGGGCGCAAGCGCCAGCCATCAAAACAACTTGGATCGACGCGCCGAACGGGATCAGCAGGATCGGACAAAGAAGCATCGCAAGGGTTGTGGAAAGCGACATATATTTGGTAACGAGCAGCAAAACGATCATCATTCCCGTTGCGATCAGCCCCACACGTGGGTCAATGACGTACATTGTGGAGAGGCAGACGAGAAAGCCCTTGCCGCCCTTGAATTTATATTGCAGGGGAAATGCGTGACCGAGCATACAGAAAATGCCCGTATAAGCCGCCGCAAACTGAAAATCAACGCCTTGACACGACATGAGCCATGCAAAAAGCTCTACGACAACTGCGGCTTTTGAGAGGTCAAGCACAAGCACCCACCATGCCCATTTGTTGCCAAAGGTACGCTTGAAATTGGTAAATCCGGGGTTTTTGCTGCCGCATTCGCGGATATCCTTTTTATATATGGCTTTTGACAAAGCGATCGCGGGATTCATTCCCGCCACAATGTATCCGCATACAGCCGCTAATATGTATAAAAGTACCGTCATAGCGTGATTCCTTATTCGATAATCATAATATAATCGTAAACGTCCTGACCGCCGTTTATAACGTAAAGCTCCTTATTTTGATACCGTGCTTTGATATATGCCTCGATCTGTTCCGTTTCCGCATCGGTTGCATCTTTACCGCAGATCAAAATGCAAAAATCATACTTTGAAAAGTTTAATGCTTCAATGCTTTCGCAAACGGTCACAAATCGGCTTTCGTTTGCGGCAAGCAGATCCTTACCGACAAAGCCGATATAGTCCCCCGTTCGTATCTCCCTGCCGTCAATGATGGCATCTCTGACACAATGCGAAATTTCGGCAGTCACAACGCCCTCCATTGCCATTCGGAGTTCCTCGGCGATGGCATCGACATCTCCCGAGCTTGTGTCGAGCATCGCAAGTGAGGCATATCCAGCGCCGACGGTGGCGCTTTCAATTACACGCACATCTGACTTTTCATACAAATGCGCTGCCTGCTGTGCGGTGAGAATGATGTTTCCGTTATTCGGGAACACGAAGATCACATCGGCATTCACCTCATCAAAGGCTTCGATAAAGTCCTTGGCGGAAGGATTCATGCTCTGACCGCCGTCAACGATCACGTCGGCTCCGCGCTCGCGGAAGGTTTCCTTTAGCCCTTCTCCGCCGGCAACCGCGACTATACCAAACCGCTTTCGAGGAGTGTCTCTGTGCGTTGCGGCAGGAGCAAGCCCCTGCCCTACATTTGCGGTCACGGTGCTGTTATGCTGCAGGGACATATTCTCGATCTTGACCTTGAGAAACTCTCCGTACTGCTGACAAAAATCCAGCACCTTCTGCGGCTGTCTCGTGTGTACGTGAAGCTTGACGATACTGCCGTTGCGCACCGTTACGATAGAATCGCCAACCGTTTCGAGATAGTCGGTGATCACCTTTACGTCAAACGTCGATATATCGGTCTTGGCATTCTGCAGTCGGACAAGAAGTTCTGTGCAATAGCCAAACTCCAGTACGCTGTCCTCATTGAAGGCATCGAGATCGAGTTTCCCTGCCGTCTCTGTCACTTCGGAGAGATCGCCAACGTCCTCCCCAAGGACAGCCTTCATCATACCGTCAACGATATAGATCAAACCTGCCGCGCCCGAATCGACCACACCAGCCTTTTTGAGCACGGGCAACAGCTCCGGAGTTCTTGCGAGAGAGCGCTTTGCCTCGTCAATAAAGGCATTTAAAAAGGCTTCGGGCGCATCGGTATTCTGATTGCAGGCATATTCGGTCGCCTCACGCACAACGGTCAGGATCGTTCCCTCGGCAGGTGTCATCACAGCACCGTACGCCTGCTTGACACCTTGGCGAAAGGCCTCGCCGATCTCGCGTGTATCTGCCGACCGCAGCCCCGAAAAGCCGTTTTTGATCCCCTCAAAAAACTGCGAAAGGATCACGCCCGAGTTTCCTCTTGCCGAGAGCAGCATTCCGCTTGATATACGGCAAGACATCTCGTCAAGTGCCTCGGAGGTTGCGTTATCGTGACGAACACCGCCCATCATCGTCATCAGCATATTATCTCCCGTATCACCGTCGGGAATGGGAAATACGTTCAGGTCATTGATCTCCTTTGCGTGTGCCTTCAGGTTTGCCGCACCCGAGCCCACCATACGGGCAAATAAAATACCGTCAAGTGTTTTCATAAATCAGTCTCCAATTTTAAAGGTTACCTCTTTTCCAAAGCCCCAAATTCCGACCGCGTCGGGGCCGATGGAGGCACCAATGATCGGGCCGATCAATCCTACCTCTACGTCAAGGCATGGGATCTCTTGTTTAATCAGCGCAACCAAAGCGTCAATCTCTTCCCTCGCACAGTCGGCATGAGTCAGATAAACGACCTGCCCTTCGGGGTTTATCATGCTTTCCTTCAAAAGGGCTACGACCTCCTCAAAGGACTTCTGTCTGCCCTTTACCTTTTTGAATGCCGCCTGATCGCCGTTTGCATCGGCAATGATAATGGGCTTGACACCCATCAGATTTCCAAAAAACGCCGCCGGGCCTTTTACACGTCCCGCACGCTTGAGCGCGTCAAGGGAATGAACGGTAACGTACTGATTAACCTTTTTACGAACAGAGAGAATATGCGCTTCAATTTCCGTCGCGGATGCGCCGCCGTTTGCCATTTTTGCCGCTTCAATGGCGAGCATTCCTTCGCCCATGCTTGCGTTGAGTGAGTCGATGCAAACGACCGTGCTGCCTTCATATTCTTCCATCAGCTTTTTGGCAGTGACAAAGCCCGTATTGACCGAGCCCGACTGCTTTGAGGAACAGCCTATGTAAACGATGTCCATTCCCTTTCGCAGGTACTCTTCAAAGATGCGCGCGAACTCCGGGGCAGAGACCTGAGCCGTAATGATTCGCTTACCGTCTCTCATTTTGTTGTAATGCCCGTGAGCCTCGCTCTCCGTCCACGTAAGCGTTGCAACGCTCTCCACACCGTCGCAGGATGTGGACATTTTGGCAAAATCAATACCGTATTTTTGAAGCTGCTCTGCGTTCAGATCCGCGCAGGAATCGGTGATGATCTTTACTTTTCTCATGGTGTTTTTCTCCTTGAAATAGAGCTTTTTTCCTGTTTTTTCGATAAAATTATACTTTGAGAATCTAAACTGAATCGAAACAAGACACAAAAAAATCGGGCTTTTGTCTGCCCGACTTTTTGAAATGGCTATTGTTTTTTCGGCAACGTCACGCAAAAAGAGGTGATACCCCCGTTACTTGTGACACCAACCTTGCCGCGGTGAAGCTCTACGATGCTTTTTACAATGGCAAGACCTATACCGTTGCCTTGCGTTGCGTGGGATTCATCGGCTTGATAGAATTTTGCAAAGATCTTTTCCATCTTCTCGGGCGGGATCTCGCTGCCCGTATTGCTGATCCTGACGCAAAGGTTTTTCCCCTCGTCAATCACCTCAAGCTCGACCGTTCCGCACCGAGGCACGAATTTTACGGCGTTGTCAATGAGATTGATCCAAACCTGCTTGAGCATTTCCTCGTTCGCTTCGATCATGTATTCATCAAAATCAAGCAGAAGATCAATGTTTTTACCCGACCATTTTTCTTCGAGCAGCAATACCGCCGAGCGCACCTGCTCGGAAAGATTAAAGCGCGATACATCGGTAAGGATCGTTTGGTTTTCCACTTTGGTCAGATTCAAAACGTTGCTTGCCATAGAGGAAAGCCGCAGGGATTCCTCGCGAATAGCGCGCGCATACTGTACACGTTGCTCTTCGGTGAGATCGCCCGCTTCAAGCAGATTAGCAAACCCCGTGATCGAAACGATGGGGGTTTTGAATTCGTGAGAAAACGCGTTGATGAAATCGTTTCGAAGCATCTCTGTGTTTTCAAGCTCCTCTGCCATGGTGTTAAAGCTCGTTATAAGCTCCTTTACCGCGGGGTGCGCCGACATCGTGTCACCGAATTTGAGGCGCGTCTTGAAGTCGCCCGATGCAAGACGGTTCATTTTATTGATGATCTCATTCACGGGCTTTAGCGGCAGACGGCTGCTGAAAAACACGGCAACGCCGCCGATGATCAGGCTGATCAGAAACATAAAGAGAATGACCTGCCCCAGCTGCAGCTCTCCGTTTATATCCACAGTCACCCCCGCTTTTGTCAGCAGCCAAAGTCCAAGCGCGGTCAACCCGATCGCCGCCAAAAGAATGACAAAAACAAAGATGGACAACGCCAATGTCAAGGACATTCTTGAGGTTCTTTCTTTTATTTTTTCAATGTTGATCTGCGGTATCTTTTTCATAGTTTTTTTACCGCCTTGTATCCAAGCCCGCGAACCGACTCTATTTCAAATTCGCTCCAACCCTCAAACCGCTTGCGGAGTCTGCCCACGTGCACGGTAACGGTCTCCCATCCCGTCTCGCTCTCCGCACCCCAGATCTCGTCCATCAATTGAATACGGGTAAAGATCTTTCCCGGGTAAGAAAGCAATTTATAAAGCAACAGAAACTCCTTTTGCGGCAGCTCCTGCACTTCACTTCCCCTTGTAACCGTCAGCGAGTCATAATCCAGTACAACGTCGCCTACAACGATCTTGCGCTCGTTTGCGATCTTCGCACGGCGCAGGAGTGCCTTGATGCGATACAGAAATTCCTCCTGATCGACAGGCTTTGTCATATAATCGTCGGTGCCAACGGCAAAGCCTTTGTTTTTATCCACGGGGAGCTGTTTTGCCGAAACCATCAGGATCGGGAGATTGTTGTCACACTCGCGCAAGGTCCTCGTAAACTCATATCCGTCCATCTTCGGCATCATAACATCAAGCACTACAAGGTCGATATGCTCTTTATCCATCACGTTCAGCGCGTCCTCGCCGTTTCGGGCGGCGGTTACGGTATAACCGTTGTTCTTCAGCACCGCCTCAAAATACATCCTCGTGTTTTTATCGTCGTCTACCACCAGAATATGGAACATTATTTCACCGCTTTCTTAAAAGTAATCAAATCAAATAACCGTTATACAGCCAACATTTTACCTGCGTAATCGAAACTCAAAATAAACAATCTGAAAAAACAAAGGCTCACAGACAAATTGTTTGTGAGCCTGATCTGTTTTACTCGATCGGTGTATCAAGCTTTCTGATCCGCTCAAACAAGATCTCATCCTCGGTCGGAACATCCACAAGCGTTTCCATTTTCGAGCGAATCTTCATCATATCGTTGTCGGTTTGACTGATCGTCTCGGCGCACCTGCGAAGCTCATCCACAAGCTCGTCCTTGCCTTCAAAAGCGGTTTTGTAATGCAGCTGATGCTCAAGGCTTGCCCAAAAATCCATAGCGATTGTTCGCAGCTGAACCTCAACCTCCATTTCCAAACGGCGTTCCGAAAGGAACACGGGGACCTTAACGATCAGATGCAAGCTTCTATAGCCGTTTTCCTTGGGCCTTGCAATATAATCCTTTTTTGTAACAAGCGTAATATCGTCCTGCTTCATAAGTGCTTCGGCAACCAGATAAACGTCGTCGATATAAGAGCAGATCACTCTGACACCGGCAATATCGTGAATATACTCATCAACGTTTTCGATATCGACGGGAATATTCAGCTTTGCAAGCTTTTCAATAATACTCGCCGTGCTTTTGAGACGTGTTTGAATCGAATTGATCGGGTTTCGATGGTATTGGAGATTGAACTCTGTATTTAATATGTCAAATTTCGTTTTGATCTCCTTCATCGCGCAGGCGTAGATCATTCTAAGCTCCTTGTAATCGACGATCCTGCCCATCATCTTCTTTGTCTGATGATAGAGTACGCTCATCGCGGCATTTGACATTGTTGCAAGTGCGGTCGGAAGTGCCGCCTCATCCAAATCATCAAACAGTATATCTCTATCCTGATATTGTTTTTTCAACGGATTCTCCTTTAATTGCCACAGCCGTGATTACCGCAATTATGCGATCCGCAGCCGTGACTACCGCAATCGTGTCCTTCTTCGCTGTGTTCGTGATCGTGATGATCGCATTTGACCTCGGGATCGAAGTTCAGTTTATTTGCAAGCAAAGCATTTACCGCCTCGTCGCAAGAGCCGCTGACACCGCCGTAAAGCTGAATGCCAGCACTTGCAAGTGCCATCTGCGCACCGCCGCCGATGCCGCCGCAGATCAGGGCATATACGTTTTGCTCCGCGAGAAATCCCGCAAGCGCGCCGTGACCGCTTCCGTTCGTGTCCACGACCTCGGAAGAAACCACCTCACCGTGCTCAACCGTGTAGATCTTAAACTGCTCGGTGTGTCCGAAATGCTGAAAGATCTGTCCGTTTTCATAAGTTACTGCAATTTTCATAATAATATTTCTCCTTTGTTTTTGTTTATTCACTAAAAATCATTTGCGCAATATATTCAGCCGTTCGGAGGATCTGCTCCGAATCTGATATGCTCGGCGTTCCGTCGCCATCCTGTGCACCGTACATTCCGAAATATGCGTGGCAACCGCCCTCAATTACGATCTCTTTGTAATCCTTTGGCAAATTGCCGATATTGTCGCTGTACTTTTCCCGATTGAGCACTTGATCCTCGCTGCCGTATATGGAGAGGACTTTAAGCTCTGTATCCGAAAGATTGGCTGTTGAATAAGAACCAAGCAAAATCAACCCTTCGAATGCGTCGGTATGCTTTTCAAGATACGATGCCGCCATTGAGCCTCCGAGCGAATGTCCGCCAATGTACCAATTCTCGATCTGAGGATACTCCTTTTGAATACCGTCCGCCGCATTGATATCAAAAACGGCAAGATTGAAGGGCATCTCTGCAATGATACACAATATGCCTTTTTCCGCACACGCCTGCATCAATGGAATATATGCCGAATGCTCAACCTTTCCTCCCGGGTAAAAAATCAGTCCTGTCCTTGCCCCGTCCGGCTCAAAAACAATGTTTCCGCTCGGTTCTTCCTTCCACGTGCTGCCTTGCGGCAGGAAAGCAGCGATCGCCTCACCGTCTGCTTTGTAATAATCTCCGAGGTAGATCGCGCACGCCCCAATCAGAACCGCAATGACAAGAGTGATGGCTGCAACTGTGATCCATATTTTCCTTTTTCGTTTATCTGCAAAAAAACGCATCATAAATCCTTTCATCCAAAAATCTCAATTATTTTCTGCATTTTCTTCTACATCAAACTGGCTCTGATACAGCTGATAATAAAAGCCTTCCCGTTTCATAAGCGCTTCGTGATCTCCGCTTTCGATCACGTCGCCGTCCTTCATGACAAGGATCAGATCGGCGTTGCGAATAGTGGAAAGACGGTGCGCGATAACAAAGCTGGTCCTTCCCCGTGTCAGCTCATCCATGGCTCTTTGAATGATGACCTCGGTTCTCGTATCCACGGAGGAGGTCGCTTCGTCAAGGATCAGCATGGGCGCATCCTGAAGCATCGCACGGGCAATGGTAAGGAGCTGCTTCTGCCCTGCCGAGATGGTCGTTCCCTCGGTCAGCACCGTGTCTAGTCCGTGCGGCAAGGAGCGAATGAATTTATCGATACCGCATACCTTTGCAACGCGCATAATGTCCTCATCGGTGATCTCTGCCATATTATACGCAAGGTTTTCGCGAACCGTTCCTTCAAACAGCCAGGTGTCCTGAAGCACCATGCCGAACATATCGTGAACGTCCTCGCGGCGAATGTTGTGAATGGGCGTGCCGTCAACCGTGATGCTGCCGCCGTTGATCTCAAAGAAGCGCATCAAAAGATTGACCATGGTGGTCTTGCCCGCACCCGTGGGACCTACGATGGCAACCTTTTGCCCGGGTGTCACCTTTGCCGAAAAGTCCTTGATAATGATCTTATCGGGATTTTCGGGATAGGCAAACCGAACGTGATCGAATACGACCGCTCCCTTTGTATCAAAGGTATCATGCTTTGGCTTGCCGTCCTCATTCTCCAGCTCCTCGGCTTCCATAAACTCAAAGATGCGTCCCGCGCCTGCGGTAGCCGTCTGTAGGTTGGTCATTCCCTGCGCGATCTGCGTCAAGGGAGCGGTAAAGAGACGAACGTACAGAATAAAGGAGATAATAACTCCGAATTTGATCGTTCCGTTTATGGCAAGCGCCGCACCGATGACACACACGGCTACATAGGAAAGATTGCCGATGACGTTCATCAGAGGCTGCATCATGCCCGACAGGAATTGCGATCTCCAGTTTGCATCATAAACGTCGCGATTCAGCTTTCCGAATCGGTTCAAAACCCTCTTTTCTGCTCGGGAAATACGAACCACGTCGTGTCCCGAATACATTTCCTCCACATATCCGTTCAGCGCACCGAGGCTGATCTGCCTCTGCTTGAAGTATTTCTGCGAACGTCCCATAATCAGCATCAAAAGCACCATACCGACCACTGTGATCAGAACGGCGGTCAGAGCAAGATGCCATTCGGTCACGAACATCATAATGAGACATCCGATAAACTGCGTTGCGGCGCCTATCATCGTGGGCAGACTGTTGGTCATACCCTGCTGAAGCACCGATACGTCGTTGGTAATACGGCTGAGGATGTCACCCGTTGAGGTCTCGCCAAACTGCTTTTGCGGCACTTTATTGATCTTGACCGATAGATCGTGTCGCATTCTGCGGGAAGCCTTTAGGGTAACGGTAGCCATAATGTAATGCTGAATAAAGTTCGCTAAAGCACCGATCAGATAAAATACAATCAGCGTAATACCCACTCTTGCAATTGCCGACATATCGATACCGCCCACAAGTCCGTCGGAAATGATATCGGTGATCTCTCCAACCTTATCGGGCGTGATGATCGTCATGACCGCGGCAAGCGCGGCGAGAAGCAACGCAAAAATTACGAGAGGCGCATTGCCCATATATTTGAAGATTTTAGCGAGTGTTTGTTTCATATCGGCACCTCCTTACGCAAGCTCGGCGGCAGTCAGCTGAGACTGCGCGATCTCGCGGTAGACGGGGCAACTTTCCATCAGCTCGTCGTGTGTGCCGATGCCGACCGCCTCACCACGCTCCAGCACGATGATCTTGTCAGCATCACGAATGGTGCTGATCCGCTGCGCGACGATGACCTTGGTGGTTTCCGACAGCTCTTTTGCAAGTCCGTGGCGAAGAGTTGCGTCGGTTTTATAGTCAAGCGCCGAAAAGGAGTCGTCAAAGATCAGTATCTCGGGCTTTCTCGCAAGGGCGCGTGCGATGGAAAGACGCTGCTTTTGTCCTCCCGACACGTTCTTACCAAGCTGTACGATGTGATGCTCCTTGCCGCCCTCGGTTTTATCCACAAATTCCTTTGCCTGAGAGAGCGAGATCGCCATATCCACCGTTTCCTCATCAAAACCGTCTTGGCTTTCACCAAAGGTAATATTTTCTCGGATACTGCCCGCAAACAAGACTGCCTTTTGGGTGATATATCCGATCTTATTATACAAGCCATCAAAGGTATAATCCTTGACGTTTACTCCGTCCACAAGGACTTCTCCCTTGGTAGCATCATAGAAGCGCGCGATCAAGGAAATGAGAGTTGTTTTACCGCACCCCGTCGCGCCGATGACGGCAAGCGTCTGTCCCTTTTCGATGCGGAAGGAGATATTGGAAATAGCCTCCTCCTGCGCCTCGGGATAGGCAAAGGACACGTTCTTGAACTCTACAGTTCCAACCTCGTCGGCTTTGTTCTTTGATCCCTCGGTAACCGTTGCCTGCCTGTCAAGCACCTCGTTAATACGCTCCGCCGAGACCTGCGCCGCGGGAAGCATCATAAACACCATGACCATCATCATAAAGGACATGACCACGTAAGTTGCATAGGTGCTGAATACAACAACGTCACTAAACATCGCGATTCTGCCTGCCACATCTGTAATCGCTATTTGATTGATGAGAGCCGCGCCGAGCCAATAGATCGCTAAGGACAGACCGTTCATACAACTTCCCATCACGGGCTGCATCAAGGAGAACAGGCGTTGATTCTTTAATTGCGTATTCATCATCTCGGTATTGGGCACGTCAAACTTTTCGGTTTGATATTCTTCCGCATTGAAAGCGTGGACTACGTTGATGCCCGTCAGATTTTCTCTTGCCATACGGTTCTGCGTATCGGTAAGCTTTTGAACCTTACGGAAGCGGGGCAAACAAACCGACATAATTGCAAGGACCGTTGTGCATATCACAACCACTGCCGATGCCGTTACGGCAGACAGCTCCCAGCTTTTGCCGAGGATCTTGATGATCGCCCACACCGCCATGATAGGTGCTTTTACAAGCGATTGCAGTCCCATAACGACGATCATCTGCAATTGCGTGATATCGTTGGTCGTTCTTGTGATCAAGCTCGGAATTGAAAACTTGGACGTTTCGGCTTTGCCAAGCAGCATGACATGAGAAAACAGCTTTTCCCTGACGGCGAAACTATATCCCGCGGCAATGCGCGAGGTCAAAAATCCGCAAGCGATCGCAAGTGCCGCACTTGCAAGCGTACAGCCAAGCATCTTTGCTCCCACCGACAGAATATCTGCCATTTCACTTCCGGGGGTATTGATCAAAACCGTCAGATCACTCATAAATTCGGGCATCGTCAGATCAAAATAGATCTGACCGATGATCAATGCAATGCAACCGAGAACCATCCACCGTTCCCGTTTTTTCATATATTTCAGCAATTTGATCATTTTTGAACTTATTTCTCCTTTATGATCTTATCAATATTTGCGTCCATCAATTTGAAGCAGCGTTCCATTACGGCGCGATCTTCCTCGTTGATTCCTTCAAGCACCGCATTGGCAAATCGGATCTGACGTGCTCTTCCGAGCTCCACGATCTTTGTTGCCTTCTCGGTACAAACAAGGGCGTCCTTTCTTCTGTCTCCCGGAACGGCTCGTCTCTCAATATATCCCCCCTGCACCAAACTCTCAACGTGAGCAGACACCACGGGGCGCTTTAATCCTCTCATCTCGCAAATATAGCTTGCCGTTGCAAATTCGGGATTATTGGCAATAAAAAGAAGGATGCTGATCGCAGTGTGCGGCATATCCGTTTCTTTCGCCAGCGGCAACAATGCCTTTTCGTATGCCAAGCCGATCTTTCTTGCGTGTCCGTTCATTTCCTGAATCGTTATCATAAATTCCTCCCGCCTATATTGTTCATTTTTGAACTGTTATTTATTGTAACATTTATTTTTGAATATGTCAATGATGATATTGTGAATTTTAGTGTTTATTTTTTGAAATTTTTCGGCACACACCGCCGACGCATAGAAAAAGCGCCACTCCGCTGTACTTTGTGGCGCTTTTCCTATGCGATTTCTTAATTCTTTATCTTTTCGTCAGATTTTTTAGGAAACCAATGACAAAAAAACAAAGCACCCCGATTGGAGTGCTTCATTTTTGGAGCTGGTAATCAGAATCGAACTGATGACCTCGTCATTACCAATGACGTGCTCTACCGACTGAGCCATACCAGCAATGTCTTACGACTTTGATATTATATCAAACTTTCTGCCGTTTGTCAATAGTTTTTTGAAAAAAATAAAAATATTTTTCGTTTTTTTCGCATTTTTATGTAAAAAAACAGTGAAGGCATACCGCAAAATATTCCTCGTTGTATCATCTTAAACAAACGATCAACGTGTCATCCTGAGCGAAGTTCCGCATCGCTCAATAACCGTCTATAAAAAGCATATAAACGCGGAACGAAGTCGAAGTTTGCGGAGCGGAGCCTGCGGCGCGGAGCAAACCCAGCCGCTTTGCGGCGCAGGGATCTTGTTCATTATACGTTTTTTCCTATGACTGTTACTTTCCTTTTCATTCTCGAAGAATGTTACCGAAATAGGGAAAGAGCTTGCGGTAAATGTTTATAGATCCCGTCGTCGCTTCGCTCCTAGGTTTTGCTCCATTCTGCTTTGCTCCATTGCGCAAAACTTCGACTGCGTTCCGCACTTTGGTACAGTAGACAGCCATTTTGCTTTATTCTGCGGAACTCCGCTCAGGATGACACGAAAAAAATGTTGCTCTGTGTTCATCATTCATTCGTGGTTTAGCAATGATACCGAAAAAAACGCCCGAATGGGCTAAAAAAAGGACCGCTGTGCCGAGGCAAGCGATCCTTTTTGAATCCTGTTATTTCAGCTTTTCAAGCGCGGCTTTGACACCTGCGAGGTTCTCTTGGTACTTGGCAAGCTTTGCGCGCTCGGCATCCACCACGGCGGCGGGAGCCTTTGCAACAAAGCTTTCGTTTGCCAGCTTTTTGTTCACACGCTCGATCTCATCGGTCAGCTTTTTGTACTCACCCTCAAGTCTTGCGCGCTCCTTTTCGGTGTCGACCAGATCCGACAGCGGCAGGTATACGGTTGCAGAGTCGGTGATGATCTGCACGGCGTTGTCGGCGCTGACGACAGATGCGTCAAATGCCTCCGCCACCTCGACCTCGGATGCCGAAGCCAGACGCGCAAAGAAGGGGTGCGTGGACGCGCCAAAAGACGACGCGTACTTGGTTGCGATATAGACCTTTGCCTTTCTCGACGGCACAACGTTCATCTCATTGCGGCGCAGACGGATCGCCTTGATGGCGGCAATTACGCGCGACAGCTCCTCGCTCTCGGCGGGATAATCAAGCAACGCGTCTGCCTTCGGGAAGGACGAGATCATGATGCTCTCGGCATCGCCAACGTGCGGCAGAGCCTGATAGATCTCCTCGGTGATGAAGGGCATGAAGAGATGCAGGAGCTTGAGCGTGCCCGTGAGAACGTAACACAGCACGTTCTGCGCCGTCTCGTTGCCCTCGGTTCCCTTGTCGTTGAGGCGGCTCTTGGTCAGCTCAATATACCAGTCGCAGAAAATATCCCAAATGAAATCGTAAATGGCACTGAGCGCCACACCGATCTCAAAATGATCCAGTGCGTTTGTAACGGTTGCAACCGTTTGATTGTACTTGGAAAGGATCCACTTGTCCTCCGCGGCAAGCTTTTCGGCAGAGGGCAGCTCCACGCGATCGATCGTAAGGTTCATGCGGACGAAGCGCGATGCGTTCCACAGCTTGTTCGCAAAGTTTCTCGCTGCCTCCATCTTCTCGTCCGAGAAGCGCATATCGTTTCCGGGCGAGTTACCCGTGGAGAGCGCAAAGCGAAGCGCGTCGGCACCGTATTTGTCGATGACCTCCAAAGGATCGATGCCGTTGCCGAGTGACTTGGACATCTTTCTGCCCTGCGCGTCGCGCACCAGTCCGTGAATAAAGACGGTATCAAACGGCTTTTCTCCCATATGCTCCAGTCCCGAGAAGATCATACGCGACACCCAAAAGGTGATGATGTCGTATCCCGTGACCAAAACACTTGTGGGATAGTATTTTTTAAGATCCTCGGTCGTCTCGGGCCAGCCCATGGTGGAGAAGGGCCA
>JAFTXB010000015.1 GCA_017461825.1 Clostridia bacterium | reverse complement strand
TTTTTTAAAGAGAGTGCGCAGCCGTTTTGTGACGGCGATATTTTTTGTAGGGGACGGCGTAGCGAAGCGGCGCGAGCGTAATGAATGACATCACGGTGTGATGTCAAAACGCGAGTGTGACCGAGCCACAGCGAGAACTCGACGTCCCGTTATAAAGGATTATAGCCGCATAATTGTTCTGTAGGCGTAACAACGGGACGTCGAGGGCGCCGTCCCCTACAAAATGTGTGCTTTAAATGGTAATAAATCTAACATCGGTGAGTTTTCAGGGTCTCGGCGGTCCAGCCTGAGCGTAGCGAAGGCTAAAAATCTGCGGGAGCTATTGTTTCGTCAGCGCACAAACTACGCCAACTTATGCCCAAAACCTCGGAACGGGGCAGAGACATCCCCATTCCCGCCAAACATCCCCCCTGACCCAAAAAGTTTGGGGGTGTGGGGGGATTTTCAAATCCCCCCACGAAAACCGCGTCCCTGCTCCCTTACTGTTCGACGATTTCAACCTTGTCGATGACAACGGGGGTACGGGGAACGTCGTCGTACCAGCCCATGCTGCCGGTTTTAACAGAGGCAATTGCGTCGAGGACATCAAAGCCGTCGGTGAGCTTGCCGAAGCCTGCGTACTGCGCGTCGAGGTGAGGCGCATCCTTGTGCATCACAAAGAATTGCGAGGATGCCGAGTTGGGGTCGGAGGTACGAGCCATAGAGAGAACGCCGCGCGTGTGGCGGAGATCGTTGTTCATAAATCCGTTTGCAAGGAATTCGCCTTTGATGGCATCGGCATGCTTTTGAGAAAAGTCCTCGTCAAAGCCGCCGCCTTGGATCATAAAGCCTTTGATCACGCGGTGGAAGATCAACCCTTCAAAAAAGCCCTTTTCGATGAGAGACAAAAAGTTTGCAACCGTAGCGGGTGCTTTGTCGGGGTAGAGCTCAGCGGTCATGGTGCCAAAGTTGCGGACGGTGATCTTAATTACGGGATTTTTCATGGTAGATTCTCCTTTTTTGTGAGGGGTATTTTTATTTATTATCTTATTATACATCTTTTTTGCGGGGATGTCAATGATTTTTCTATAGGAAGGTAAAAAAGTTTGCTGTTGCCAAACGCCGCATTTTGTGATATAATGAAAAAAACAGTTTTAAAAACAGGAGTGAACAAGCATGGAAGCAAAGGATTATACCGTAGTAAAAATTGAAGGCGAATACGCCTATCTGCGCGAATGGGGTAGCGTTGACGCAAGCAAGGATCTGTTTATCGCGCTGGCGCTGTTGCCCTCCGGCACCGACGAAGGAACAAAACTGCATTACGAAATGTTTTCTTATACCGTTATTGAATATTGACAAATTAAGGACATATCATGAATCAAACAAGATTTAAGCGGCTTTGCATGGAAGCGGCAGTGAAGGAGCGGACGGGGGGCGCCGACGGCTTTGGTACGCTTGCCGAAAAGAGACTGCATGCGGTGATCAAAAAATATATCTGTCCAAATGAGGATTTTCATGAAGCTCCAATAGATGGCACGCGTTTTCTTGCCGACATTCGGGTGGGGAATGACATTGTGGAGGTGCAAACGGGTGCATTTTATCCGATGAAAAAGAAGATCGACCACTACCTGCAAAACACCGAATGTACAGTGACGGTGGTGCATCCCGTTGCTACTGTTCGACGGCTTTCGTGGGTGGATCCGGAGAGCTTTGAGATCGGGAACGCCCGACGGGTGGTGGGTGAGCGAGCCGAGTCGATTTTGCCCGAGCTGTACTGTCTGTTGCCGCATCTGGGCAATCCGCGGCTGCGGTTTCGGTTGTTGCTTCTTGAGGTGCACGATTTCCGCCTGCAAAACGGCACTCGCTCGCGCGATCGCAAAAAGGGATCGGTACGCTATGAAAGAATGCCGATTGCCTTGCTTGAAGAGTTGGATCTTAACACGCCCGAGGATTTTCGGCGGTTTATCCCGGAGGGGCTCCCTTCGCCCTTTACGGTAAAGCAGTTTTCAACGCGCTCCAAGCTTCGCGGGCGCGATGCATATTCCGCTGTCCGTGTGCTTGCCGCTTTGGGGCTTTTTGTACCCGCAGAGCCCATCGGTCGCGCGATGGCATTTGAGATCGTTTAAAAAAGACGATCGTGCGGGTTAATGCTCGTAAAATGTTGAATTATCGGTGACAGGTGACAATTCAACAATCTTTTTTCAAAAAAAGTAAAAAAAGACTTGACAAGGGGATGAAAAATGTGTATAATATAGAGGTCGCAGGTCCCATGCAACGGCGGAATGCGATGAGTACACGGAGAAGTACTCAAGAGGCCGAAGAGGCGCCCCTGCTAAGGGTGTAGGCCGGTTATACCGGCGCGAGAGTTCAAATCTCTCCTTCTCCGCCAAAAAAGACACAAGATATTGTATTAGATTCGCTCTAATTACGCTATATCTTGTGTCTTTTGCTTTTTATTCAATTTTCGTACCCCTTATCATACCCCTTACAGAATTTTACGCCTTGATTTTTTCGAAGTATGATTGCATCCGAGCGGCACTCTCTTTTTTCATTTTTTCCGAGACGTGACCGTACACGTCAAGCGTAAAGCTGGCGGTTGCGTGACCGAGGTTTTGCTGTACCGTTTTCACGTCATCCCCCTCTTGCAGAGCAGTGACGGCGTAGGTATGGCGGAGATCATGAAAACGCGCATCGGGGCGCCCGATCTTGGTTGTGATCGCCTTGAAGCGTTTGAGCGCGGTCTGTGGGACGATATATTTCCCCGTCTTGTCAGTAAAGACGAGGTTAAAGGTGTTTTGCCAGGCAAGCCCCATAGCAAGGTGATCCGCTCGTTGGGTCTGTTGCACTTGTTTGAGAATATCCATGACGAAGGGCGCGGCGGTCAGAGTGCGCGCCTTGTCATTTTTGGTGGGAGCAATGTAATGCTGCCCGCCTTTTTCTTTTTCCTTGCAGAGCTGCTGTCTCACCGTGATCGTTCCCTCGCGGAAGTTGACGGCATCCCACGATAGCCCGCAGACTTCGCCCTCTCTCATGCCGGTAAAGAGGGCAACGGTGAACAGATCGCGGAGCGGCTCACCCTCTTGGATCGCCTCCAGGAACGCCGCAATCTCGCTCTCGGTGAGCGGTTTGATTTCCTTCTTTTCCATGCGGGGGAGGGTGCAGGCATCGGCAGGATTCAGCCCGATATAGCGGAGCTTCAGAGCTTGATCGAGAGCCTTGTGGAGGATGCCGTGGACGTTTTTGATGGTCTTGGGGCTTAACTCCTGCACGCGAAGCAGATCGTTGTAGAACGCCTGTATTTGCGTGGCGTTGAGGGCTGTGAGCTTGATCTTGCCGAGCGCAGGCTTGATGTGTGTTTCCACGCGGCTCTTGTAGGTGGAATAGGTGAGCGGCTTTGCGGAGGATTTCACGTATTCATCGAGCCACAGATCCAGCCATTTGGCGAGGTTGATCCGTTGCGGTTCAAAGTACACACCGCCGTCCGCAGCAGATTGCGCCGCTCGCATGGCTTTGAGAACGTCACTCTGCCGCTCGCCGTAAAAACTCTTACGCTTTCCGTTGATGATGCACCGAGCCTCCCACGTGCCGTTTTCGCGCTGACGGACGGAACCGTTGCCCTTGGCGTTACGATTCTTCATTTGAACCCCCTATCATTTTGCAAATTTTAAATTCTATAAAATCACATATTTCGTCTGTGAGGCGCTCTTTAGTCAAATCATTAATTACCGCTATTGTATTACCTTCATTATCCAGTAACATATATTTTCGTTCATGCTCAATAATGTTTTTTACGACATTGGAAAATTCATCTTTTGGCATGGCAAATATTTCATCATTTGTCATGTTGGTATACTTTGGTAAAATATCAATCTTAATAAATTCAAATGTAAAACCAAGAATTTTTAAACATGCTTCTACTGCGTCCCTTCTATGCTTTTTATCTAAGAAAGACTTTATAATTGGAGATATATTTTTATCCTGCTCTGTTTCAAAGTCATCTTGAAAAAGTAGATACTCTTTTCTAACTCCGAATACAATTGAGAGAAGCATAGCCCATTCAAGCGATAATTCTCTTTCACCTCTTTCTATTCAACCTAACTGTTTCGGTGATCTTTCTTTTCCTTTGTTTTCTGGCAAATTATAAACTATTTCTGCTAATTGTTGCAAGGTGAATCCTTTGCTTTTTCGATATTGCCTTACCCTTTGACCAATTGCAACATTTTTTGGTTGTTTTTTTGAAGTGTTTCCCATATTTTCCCCTCTTTTTTGCTTTTTTGAAACGTAAAATCACAAAACATGGTTGTTTACTTTTTGAAACATTTATGTTACAATTATTATACCATGAAGCAACAACAATGTCAAGGAGGAAAATCGAAAAAATGAAAAATATTGAGTTGAGAAAGGAAATCAAGCAAGCAGGGCTTACTCATTGGGAAATTGCAAATGTTTTGGGAATTTCGGAGTTTACTTTTTGCAGATGGCTTCGCAAGGACTTTACAGAAGAACAAATCAAGGCAGTCAGAACTGCAATTAAACAGTTGAATGGAGTAGTAAAAGTATGACAGAAAAAATGACGTTGTCCGTGGACGAGCTGGCACAGGAGCTTGGGATCAGCAAGCCGCTCGCTTACAATCTGATTAAACGCAACGATTTCCCCTCGCTTCGTATCTCGGAGCGGCGGATCGTAATCCCAGTTGACGCGCTGCGATCTTGGTTGAATGCGAATGCGGGCTTGATTGGAGGATAAAGTGAGACGACTTATTGAAGATTTGTCAGAGCTTGACTGTGATTCTGCCTATGCAGCGATACAAGCTTTACAACAGTATTTTACAACCGGCACGATTCCCGCCGATCTGACGGGAGAGGCAAAGCTGACGGTTATAGGCGTGATAGAGAGGGGGTGGGGGTGTGGCAAAGGGATTCTTATTTTTCGATGATTGGGAAAAACCTTTTCGTAAGTTATCTGGAGATGAATTCAAGGCTCTTTTTTGGGCAATGTTCGATTTTCAAAAAAACGGAACTGAACCGCCTGAATTTAACGGTGCATCCTCATTGATAGCTGATTTTGTTTTTCCTCAATTGGATCGGAGATTGCAGAAGCAACAAGAAGGACGCGAAAACGCAGAAAAACGTTGGAACAAAGAAGACACACAATCAACCAAAAGCGACCTATTAGACACCCATAAGCAACCCAATGACCACCTAATGCACAAAGACAAGACAAAAGACAAGACAAAAGACAAGACAAAAGACGAAAACATAGACAGCCCCCTCAAGCCCCCCGTGGGGGCAGACGTGACGGCAGAGCGGTTTGATGCGTTTTGGAATGCCTATCCAAAGAAGGTAGGGAAAGGCATAGCCGAAAAGGCTTTTAAGAAAATCAAGCCGAGCGGAGAGCTGCTACAGAAGATGCTTGATGCTATTGCTCAACAGCGGCAATCAGACCAATGGCGGCGTGATAACGGGCGGTACATCCCGCATCCTGCTACATGGCTGAATCAGATGCGTTGGGAGGATAGCGTTGGAGTAGAGAAAAAGCCCGATTATTCGATGGAAGAGCTGATCAAACTCGGACTTATTTAAAAAATCAAAACACAGAAGGGAAATTTAAAGACATGGACAACAATCCAAAGATTGAAGCTGCCGAGGTGTTGGACAATCCTTTTGTTCAAAGAATCGCGGATTTGGCAAAGAAAACTAAAGAAGAGGATGCGATCAAGGGAAAAGGAGAACACAACTTCAAACCAAAGGATACGGACTACCAAGTGGATGGACTTTGGTATTGCGGGCTTTGCAACGCTCCAATGCAAGCAAATGCACCCATTGTCGGTATCGTAAGCGTTGATTGTCTTTGCGAACAGGAAAAGAAAAATGCTGCAAAAAAAGTTGAAGTAAGACAGAGAGCCGACCAGAAAAGGAAAATTGCTTTCGGAAGTGAAAACACCAATCGCTTCAATTTCACTTTTGAAACGGATGATAACGGTGATGTCGTTGCTACGAGAAAGGCAAAGTATTATTGCGACAATTTCAAGAAATACAAAAAGGACGGCGCGGGGCTACTGTTTCACTCGGAAACGAGCAGCACTGGCAAAACATTTTTGGCATGCGCGATTGCAAATGAGCTGATAGATCAAGGATATTGTGTTCGTGTTACTGATTTTGCTACCTTGTACGATGAAATGCGGAACTTTGAAACGGTTGGAGCTAAAAGTCGCATCGATTATTTACTTAAATTGCGCGCGCACGATCTTCTTGTCGTTGACGATCTCGGAGCAGAGAACGGACACGCGGACATGATCGCTGTACAATGCAGAATCATTAACGACCTGACCGAGAATAATGTACCGCTCGTACTGACGACGAATTACACGTTGCAAGAGATGGCCCAGTGTCAAGATCGAGACAAACGGCGCATATTTGAGCGTGTTTTAGGTAGCTGCGTAGTTGTTGCCGTGAAAACCGCAGACGGCAAGAGCCGCCGACTTGAAAAGTGTAAACGGCTTACAGAGGAATTTAACAGAATCTCACGCGATGCCACTCGATGAATGGTGGAGAGATTACGCAACGCATGCATTCGTAAAGTATGCGAGAAGCCTCGACACCGACGATCGAGGATCGCAACAAGATGTTGAGGCGGTAAATCGGTTGTTTGAAATTTTGGAACGCGAAGGAAAGACGGAGATTATAGATGCAATCAAAGCGGTTTACTTTGTCAATCCCAACGGAAAGCCCGAACCAAAAGACATTGTCAAACGCGCCGAGGCTTTTTCAAAAGGGCTTGGAATACCGCCAAAAAGAGTTTACGGATGGCTGAAAAGCGCACGGTTGCTTTTTGCAAAGTTGCGCGAACTTGACACGGGAATTGATGAAGGAAGGTGATACATTGAACGGATGTATTAAGGGAGCCAACGGCGAGCGCGAGCTTGCAGGAATTCTCCGAGATCATGGATTTGAGACCGAGCGGGGCGGCACTTGCTCCTATGGCACAAAGCCCGATCTTTCGGGATTATCGGGTGTACATATCGAAGTTAAAAGGGTCGAGCGGTTGAATGTCAATCGGGCGATGCAACAAGCCGTTGCAGATGCGGCAAAATTCCACGACGGCGCACCGACCGTGTTCCATCGGCAAAACCGCTCGGGCTGGCTTGTGACCATGCGCTTTGAGGACTGGATCAAGCTCTACAAAGGCGAAAAGTTAACGAGCGGTTGCAGTGGCTGTGGGCGGTGCAGTTAAAAGAAAATACGAGAAAATGAGAGAATAAACGAGGGATCGAATGAAAGTCACAGATGAACAAATCATCTCCGCGATTTTGGTAGCGGCAACAAATAAAGAAGCCGCTGAGCTGTGCGGATTATCCGAGGCGCAATTTTATAAGCGCATTCGTGCGGACGACTTCAAGCGCAAATTTTCGCAGGTCAAAAGTGAGCTTTTAGACCGTGCCACAACGACCATGCAAAACGGCATGAATGAGGCAGCGCAGACGATGCTGGAGATCATGCGAGATGTGGGAACCGCTCCGCAGGTGCGTCTCAACGCCGCTGACAGCATTCTGCGTAACGGTCTGAAGCTGACCGAACAGAATGATATTTTACAGCGATTGGAACGATTGGAGGCAGAATATAATGAGTGATATACGTTCTCGCATCGACCGCCTGCAAGCCCAAAAAAGCCAGCAGAAAGAAGCACGGGAACTATTAAAAAGCCTCGATGTACGTCAACACATTGCTCCCGTGTATTATGACCTCCATGCAGACATTGAACAAGGCGCACACACCGTCTACAATCTCCCAGGAGGGCGTGGAAGTTGCAAATCGTCCTTTGTTTCATTGGAAATTGTTACTGGCGTTATGGGTGATCCTACAGGGCGTAGCAATGCTATTGTGTTTCGTTTGGTGGCGGGAACGATGCGGGAAAGCGTGTTTTCACAAATCGCGTGGGCGATCGATTCGTTGGGCGTTGCCCATCTATGGAAAAACCGTGTTTCCCCTATGCAGTACACCTATTTGCCAACAGGCGCCCAGATCATCTTTCGTGGGCTTGACGATGCAAGTAAATTGAAATCGATCAAGCCGCAGCGCGGCACTTTCAAGTACATTTGGTTTGAGGAATTCGCGGAATTACCGGGGCCGAATTTTCTCCGCTCGGTTATGCAATCGGTGCAACGTGGCGGCGATAACTTCACGGTGTTTCGGAGCTTCAATCCTCCAATGAGCGCAAATAACTGGGCGAATGTTTACATCCAAGAGCCTGATGCTCGAGCGATTACTCTTTTGACCGATTACACCAAGATCCCACGTGAATGGCTGGGAGAAGCGTTTATTTATGAGGCGGAGCGGTTACGTGATTTAAATCCGCAAGCCTATGCACACGAGTATTTAGGGCAGCCTACGGGGACGGGCGGCGAGGTGTTCCCCAATGTCGAGATTCGTGAGATTACGGACGATGAGATCAAAAGTATGGGTTACATATACCAAGGTATTGACTTTGGTTTTGCGGTTGATCCTGCGTGTTTTATGCGTGTATCCTACGATGCCAAGCATGACACAGTTTATTTCTTAGATGAGATATTCAAACGGCACTGTAGTAATAAGGAGCTGGCAAAGCTCATCAAGGACAAAGGCTATGATCGTACCCGACCGAGTGTTTATTACTCTCGTATGTTTGGAGCGGTTGCCGGGGACGAGCGCGCGCTGATCATCTGTGATGCGGCAGAACCGAAGAGCATCACCGACCTGCATAACGAGGGTTTGAAGTGTTATGCTTGTCATAAGGAGCCGGGATGTGTTGAATACCGTGTCAAATGGCTACAACACAGAAAGATTGTGATCGATCCAAAAAGAACCCCGAACGCCTATCGGGAATTCGTACATTACGAGTATGCAACCGACAAGGATGGTAATATTCTTGCCGTCTTGCCTGACAAAGATAACCACAGTATTGATGCTGTGGCTTACGCATTAAATAATTTGATTTACAGGAAAGGAATATCAGCGTAAAATGGGATTTTTAACGATTAAATGTCACGCTTGCGGTGGCAAATGGGAAGTCTATCGAAGCAGCGCGGAACGCTATGACAGAGAAAGAGAATGTCCGCATTGCGGGAAGCGTATCGACCGTCAAACATGGGAGAAATTCATTGCTCCGGCTTGGCGTATGCTGGACGAAGCCAATCGCGAGCTTTTCAAGGATCATCTTGAATATCATACAGCGATTTTCACCGTAGAATACACGGAAAACGGATTTTACAAGGACAGTCAGAACGATGCTGAATCTTGATAAATTCAACCCCGAAAACGTTGGGAAATGGGGTATCCCTGCAATCAAGGGAACAAAAAAGCCCCCAAACGGGTTGATTTGGGAGAGCTATAGAGAGCGGAAGAACGCCACCCCTGCAAATGTCGGCATTCACTTCTTTGTCGATGATTACCGATTCGAGAACGTATGGACACAACCGGATCGACACGTCGATATTTTGCGGAAATACGCGGCGGTGCTTTCCCCGGACTTTTCCATGTACACGGATATGCCACGCGCTCTTCAAATATACAACCATTACCGCAAGCAATGGCTGTCTGCTTATTGGCAGAAACTCGGCGTGATGGTGATCCCCACAATTTCATGGAGTGATACGGAGAGCTTTGATTTTTGCTTTGACGGCGTTCCGATACACAGCGTGGTTGCGGTGTCCTCGGTTGGTTGCATGAAGCGTAAAGAGGCAAAATCGGCGTTTATCACGGGATATGAGGAAATGATGCGCCGCCTGGAGCCGTGCGCGGTGTTATATTACGGCGTAAAGCATTACGACGGAGCGGAGATCATCGATATGGGCGAACCGTTCTATAGTAAATTCAATCAGAAAGGGGGCTAATACATGGGAGGTCGAGGAAGTGCCAGCAGTGGAGCCGCGAAAGCAACAAGTGCCAAAACCGCAGGCGGCGGAGGAAAGAGTTCCGCCGAAAAGCTGGCAAGTACGTCGGTAAAAAGCATCACAAAGGGCATGACGCAGGCAAGCGTTAACAAGCTATCCAGAAATCATCTTGAAACTATCGGCATTTTGCAGACCGTCAAAATCTACATGAAGCGATATAACATGGGGGCAGAGCAAGCACTGAAACAGGCAAAGGCGCTTGCACCGCATCAGACGACCGCACAGCTTCGAAAATTTGTGTGGAAGTATAGAAATATAGACTAACAAGAAAACCCCGCAGAAGCCAAAATTTCGGCTCTGTGGGGCTTTCCTTTACTTGTGCGTCAGATCAATGCAAACCTTGATGATCGCATCCTCGGGGACGTTCTCGGCGCTATAATACACGCGGCTTTTGCCGTCCCTTGTTACCGCGATGATTACCATCTTTTCAGCTCGTTCAGCATCTTCACGGCTTGCACCTTTTCCGATGCGGTAAGCTCTCCGCTCTCGATAGCCGAAAGCAGAGCGGCGCGTTTGATCTCTTGCTCGCGCTTCATGTCCTGCTCATGCGCTTTTCTGCGCTCGTGGTTGGTCATGATACACACCTCCTTTCTATGCCGGGATTGCGTAGCGGACAACGCGTCCGATGACTTCCGGAACAGATATGTCCGAATAATCGGGATGCGTCAATTTGTACCCCTCGGAAGTCTTATATGCAAGGCGGCATACGAGGGAATTGCCAATGGTGGCGACAACGGGATCGCCGTCAGAGATAGACGCTTTTTCGTCTGCGTAGATCTCCGTAGCGTTGGGAAACAGCTTTTGATCGTTGATTTTGTAAACTAACATTCTTTTTTCCTCCAAAAAATATTGACATTGTGGGAGCGGATATGGTATAATATCCTTGTATCCGCTCCATGCGGTTATAGGCTCTATACAAGCGTTACTTTGGTCGGTGCGGCTTTGTATGGGGCTTTTCTTATGCGATCGAGAATCGGCGGCTCTCGGTCTGTTTGGTGTACTGTGCGTAAAGGTCTGCATGGGTCTTTTTGAAAGAGGCGGAATCAAAGCGGCTGCTGGTCATTCTCGTCCATCTGATCTTGAATACGTCCACCGTCATTTCCTCGGTGTTGCGCTCGGTCATTTCGGCTTTGATCAGATCCTCGATGGTAGCGATCTCGTCCGCGATCTGATCGGCAAGGGCTTTCAGCTCCTTCAGTTCTCTCACCTTACTTGTCAATTCGTTTGCGCTCATGGTGTTTACTCCTTTTAATTTTGATTTGGGGAGCGGAGCCGGTGGCATTGAGTTCATCTCGGTTCACTCTGTGACCTTTTCTTATCCGATCCGGCTTTTACATTGCGTTCTTTGTATCCGCCTTTCCGTTCCCTGTGTCTATATTATACAACTATTTGCGCAAATAGTCAAGACGGAATATTTAACAAACTTTTATACTATTTGCGCAAATATATTTGTGCATTGTGACTATTTACACAAATAGTGTGGCGTGGTATAATATAAAGGGGGTGATACCATGTCCGAAAACAAAATAAGTAAAAAGCAACAGGCTTGTGTAAATCGTTATATTGACAAAGCATACGATCGTATCAATCTGACAGTTCCAAAGGGAGATAAAGAGATCATCAAAGCCCATGCCGAGAAGCACGACGGCGGAAGCGTGAACGGCTTTATTCAAAGAGCCATCAAGGAAACGATGGAGAGAGATGAGGAGAATTAATTATGACAGATATTATTACATACAACGAACAAATCTTTGAAAATATCAGACACATAAATGAATATGGGCAAGAATATTGGTTGGCAAGAGAATTGCAAAATATTTTAGAATATACTGAATGGAGAAACTTTGTTAAAGTTATAGACAAAGCAAAAATTGCCTGCCATAATAGTGGAATTGATATCAATCAACATTTTGTTGACGTCAACAAATCATCTCCTATGCCCAATGGGGGAATCAGATCAATTGACGATATTCAATTATCTCGGTATGCCTGTTATTTAATTATGCAAAATGGCGATCCTCGCAAAGAAATTATTGCAATCGGGCAAACTTATTTTGCTGTTAAGACACGTCAACAGGAACTGATTGACAATTATGAACAATTGACCGAGGATCAGAAACGGCTTGCGATCCGCCAAGAAATGAAGCGACACAACACCGCACTTGCGGAAGCCGCACACAATGCAGGCGTGATTGAACCGCTCGATTATGCAGTGTTCCAAAACTATGGTTACATGGGGCTTTACGGCGGGCTGAAAGCACAGGACATTAAACAACGAAAGGGCTTGAAAAAGAGCCAGGATATTCTTGACCACATGGGGAGTACTGAGCTTGCCGCCAATCTGTTCCGCGCTACACAAACGGAAGAAAAATTGCGTCGTGATAATGTACAGGGTAAATACGAGGCAAATATGACCCATTATAATGTTGGAGCCAAGGTTAGGCAAACAATCAAAGACCTTGGAGGTACTATGCCGGAAAATTTACCAACACCCCCGAAGAGTATACAACAGATAGAGAAGGAACAGAAAAAGTTGTTAAATAAAACCAATGAGGAATAACATTGGAGGAAAAGCAAGTATGATTTTTCAAGATAAATACAAACTAACTCCCGAGCAAAGCGCATTTCTTGCGAAAAAGAAATGGGACGAAAACGTCTATTGCGGCATGAGGATGGAAAACCGAGCGGTTACGTTCCCGCAGACACGCACGATCCTGAGTGGCGTCAACGTACCAAACGTGCAGCTGGATGATATTCAAGCAATCCTCAATATGCGCGACGCTTGGAAATATCTGATGGCGAGCATTGACGCACCGCTCACGCTGGAATATATCTGCAAGCTCAATGAGTTTATCGCGCGAAACGAGGCTCTTGCCTGGGGAATACTCCGCACGGGGAGCGTTGGGATCTCCGGCACCGATTATCTGCCGCCTATCCCCGACAAAAACGCCGTAGAAGCCGATTTGGCGGCGATCATGAGTAAAGACACTACCGCAACCGAAAAGGCGTTAGAAGCCTTTGTATGGGGCGCGCGCGGGCAATTCTTTTGGGACGGCAACAAGCGCACGA
>JAFTXB010000202.1 GCA_017461825.1 Clostridia bacterium | reverse complement strand
CTGTTTCGGTGACCCCCAAGCGACATCGAGAGCCCCGCGCCGCACAGATAAACGATACTTTGATTTTGCCGCAAGACCGAAAGCAGCTTTGGATAATTCGTAACCGTCATTTTGTCGGATTCAAGTCTTTGTAGCTTAAATCGTACATTCCAAGTTTCCTCCCAAAAAATTTCAATTGTCTTCTGACCGTATTATACCATGTATTCAACCCGAAGTCAATCCCACCGTCTGCAAAAATAATCAGAACACGAAAAAAGCAAAGAACAAACCACATCAGCGAAAAAACCACCCCCAACCGTCCTTACATCAAGGCAGTCGGGGGTAGCGTTTTGTCAATTCACTTTATCCAATTTGCACGCTCAATAGTAGGGCGTCCAATTGCCGTCGGTATCAAGCTCGTCGTAGTTGTAGGTTACGGCCTCGGTCGTGGACTCCTCGGTCACGGTCGTATCCTCGGGCGCGCCCGTGTCGGTTGCGGCAACAGTGGTTTCAGTAGTGTCCTTGGGGTCATCGGTGTTCTCTCCGCAGGCGCAGAAAACAGCCGAAAGCGCGATCAGCAAGCAAAGTGCAAAAATCAGTTTTTTCATAATCGTTTTTCCTTTCATGATCGTTTACAGCAGTCAGGACTGCGCGGCAATATCGGCAATAAAGGTGTTGCCCGCATAGGCAGTGTCAGCCTTGGCGGATACAGCAACGTCATACAAGCTGCGGGTGTGATTTTCAGCGTTAAACTCGGTGTAATAAGTATAACTCTGCGCACCAATGTTAAAGGTAATATAGGCAATTGCGCAATATCCCTGCTTTACGTTGGTGATCTCATAGAAGCATCCGCGGAACTCCTTGGACTTGCCGTCGGCACTGTCGGTCACCAGAACGCGGTTGGGCTCAAGTCTCTGTGCCGCAGAAACCAACTCCAAGTTCATATCGGCTCTCTCAAAGTGCTCCTTCTTCATAATGATCATACCGATCTCCATATCGGTTCCAACCTCATTGATCTGATCAAAGAAGGTCTTGGAGATCGCACCGCCAAAGCAAATGCCGTAGGGATCGTCCGAACGGATCGACGCACCCGTATAGAGTACGAAATCACTTGCCTCGTAGGTCAGGGGCTTGAACGTCACATAATCTGCCTTTGCGGTAGCAGTCACAACATCGGTGGTGATCACACTGACCTCGTCACCGTTGATCAGCGCCATTGCATACACATTTTTGCCGTAGGAGGTGGTAAATACGGGAGCCAAGAAACCTGCCGCAGCCACAGCCTTTGTAACCTTCCATGCGGCACCGTTGTCGTTGATAATGGCTTCACCGTCGGCGGAAATCACGGCATTTTTCGCAGCTTCGGTAGATTTTGTATTGTTTGTAATAACCGTTACAGTGGATTCTACGTTAAAGACGCCCTTGCAATCGGTATTGACACGAATGGGACCTACAACCTTGCCCGTCGGAACTGCTTCGGGATCAAAATTCAACGTGGTGTTGCCCTTGAGGTTCACGGTTCCCTTGTCGGTCGTGCCAGCTGCGGATTTACTTACCAGAACAACGCTCGAATTGTTGTTTGAGGAGGTCTGCGTACCTTTAAAGGTCAGCGTGCTGTCGATCACATCGAGATTGACCTTGGTAGAGGTGTACAGCGCAATGCAGGGGCAGTTTCCGGTACCGCCCTCGGACAGGATGGTACAGTTCTTTACGGTCACGTTCTGCTCGGTGCTGTTGTCGGCAACCGTAACAACGATCATACCAACGTCAACGCTTGCGGTGATGTTGACATTTTCAAAGGTTGCAGAGCCGGTCGCAACGCGGGGACCTCTCAAGGTAACAAGGGTAAGATCCTTAAATACCACGGGGCTGTTTAAGGTAAAGATATTACCACCGGTCGCTTCTTGAGTAACGGTGGGCTTTGTAGTTTTGCCGCCCACGGTGATGTCGGCACCTACAATGGAGATCTTCTTGCCGTTGGTGTTCTTGATAGTTTGGTTTGCAGGGAGCGTCACATCCTTGAGCACGGTAATGGTAACGTCCTCGGTAGCGGCGTTGGCGGCTGTAACCGCATCAGCAAAGGTGGCATACTCGGTAGCGCCGATCTTGCACTCGTTGCCGTCTGCGGATGCAACAACAACCAGTGAGGAAAGCGTAACGAGGGCTAACAGCAGGGCTAAAATTCGTTTTTTCATGACTTGGTTTCTCCTTTTTTGTTTTTATTTGGTAAGATACGCAGTTGCGTTATCATACTCAACATAGCTTACATTCCCGGAGCGTAAGGTCAAAACCACCACATCGTCATTGGCAACCCATATCTTTTTTACGTTCTCCGAGGTATAGAAAAATTTGTTGTAATCCTTTTCGAGGAACGATGCCGCATCACCGTATTCGTCAGTGACCGACAATTCTCCCGTTCCCAAAGGACAAAGCACATAGGCAGGATCCATTTTGGGGTAAAGGATCTGAGGCGAGGAGCTGATGCCATGGTGCGGTAGCTGTAATATATCACAGGCAAAAGTCGCATCGCTGTACATCGAATTCATCACCGACGCAACCTGCACACCGATGTCTCCCGTGATCAGCGTTTTGACCCCCTCGACTTCGATCGAAAAGACCATGCTTGCCGAATTGTAATAGTCGATCAAGGATCCCGTCATCATTTCAGCGGTATAAAGGATCTCCACCTTGGCGTTGCGGAGATAAAGCCGCTGTCCCGTGTGCGCGTTTTGCACCTGCGCGGTGGGATAATAGGTTCCGATCGCCGTATGCGTCTCCAGCTCCTTGCCCTCAAGATAAGTGTCGTTTTTGTACTGGGACTCGGAAGGAAAACTGAAAACAAACTTCTCCACCGTTACCTTTTTGCTGTATGCCTGCGCAAATCTGGTAAAGGTCATGGCGTGGTCGCTGTGCGCATGCGTGATAAACCATGCGGCAATCACGATCTTGTCGGGGTTGGGAGCCTGCTTTTTAAGAATGTTGTAGAGGCGCTCGGCATGAGCCGCATCGTTGTGTCCGCCGTCCACCACCAAAAAGCTGCCGTCCGCCAGTCGCATTACATAGGACATTCCGTTAAAAACGCCCTTTTTGTAGTTGAGCCCGATCTGTGTCAGCATGGTAGAGCAATTGCTGATCGGAATATAATCATTCTCTGCCTCGCGTCCCGCAAGCGCGGTATCGACAAGCGATTCGGACAGCACACGCAGGGTCTTGTTGTGCGGGGTGTAGAGAAGGGTGAGCAGATCACTCTCGCTCTGATAGGTCAAAAATCGGTTCTTCATCGAGCTGCCCGTACCCGTGTCGCTGTTTTCGGCATAAAGCGTATAATCGCTCTTTGCCACAGTTTCGAGATAGCTATCCAATTCCTCTTCGGTCACGCCCGTAAAGCGCGCCTCGTAGCAATCTTCGGAGCTCATCCCCAAGGCATGCGGCTGTTTGCCGACAAAGATCGGGATCTTGTTGAGCTGCTCCTTTGTGGTTCGCGTCTCACGCAGATCGGGGGCAAGCATGATCGTCTTGGCATCGGCATCGCAGGAGTCGTCCAAAACATGAACGAACACATTCACCGCGCGCTCGATCCCATCGGCTGTCCGCGTCAGCAAACAGACCTTCTTTCCAACGGTAATAATACCGCACTCGCCGTAGCCCAGCGTATCACGCGCGGCTTCCACCTCGGCACAGTTCGATACATCTCCCACGAGGATCTCACAAACCGCCGCATCGCGCACCTTCTGCCCGTCGGGGAGCAGATCGTCGCGGCACTCGGCTTTAACGCCTGTCAGATTCTCGATCATCTGCGCGATCTTCTTTGCCTGCTTTTGTCCGTCAAGATCATCAAAGGCGTAGATCACCGAAACGGCTTTTCCGTCCGAAACGATCGGAAGAGCCTCGGGGGATGACACGGTTGTATCATCCCCTGTCGCGGTTTCACCTTCTCCGTTTTGGCACCCAAACAGCACCGAAACAGCAAGCAGAAGAACCAACAGACACAATAGGGTTCTTTTTTTCATAGCGAATTCCTCTCGCGGGCAATTACTCCGCCTTGGAGTAGAACCAGTTATCCAGCTCGATCAGCTTTTTACGGAAAACAGTCTCATTCTCCGCCCATGCTCTCGAAACCGTTCCGCCGTTTTTGGCAACGTTACGCCATACCAGGTTGTTGACCTGGTTGATAAGCTGTGCGTAGATCTCGCCGAAATCGAAATCGGTAGATGCGAGCACCATATCAAACACCTTAGAGGAATCCTCGGTGCTGAAATATTGCTTTTTCACGATGTTTTCAAAGTAATAGGGACGGATGGTGCGATAGTTGTAACCGTTTGCGTACTCAAGGAACGCACTGACCATATCGCCGTTATAGTTGCTGTAGCGCGGGATACTGCAAATGGTGTAGGCAACCTGCACGCCCGAGCCGTATTCCTTTTGCTCGGAATCATACTTGGGCAGCGGCAGAATTCCGTAGGAGTCGGTCATATCGCGGAAGGCAAGGTTTTGTGCCTTGTAGCGATAGATAACGTCAATGTCAAACAGCGCGCGGCTTTCGGCAAACATCTTGTACTGTTGCTCGGAGGTCTTTTCCGCACCCTCGGTCTTTGCGATCAGCCAAACGCCGTCCTGCTCGTAAAGCGTCTGGATCTTTGACATGGCATCCTCCATTTTGAGATTGCCCGCAATATCAAATCCGTGTGCGCCATCGTCGTAGGTCTTTACAAAGTTCAACTGAAAACCGTAAAGAAATCCGTCGTATGCCTCGGAGTTTGCGTTGGAAAGCAATCCGTACACGTCATTTGCGTCTTTTACGGTGTTACCGTTGGTGTCGTCATACATTTTGGCATACTCAAACAAGCGCTCGTATGTCCAACCGCCGTCCAATGCCACCTCGTAAAGATTCTCGCTGATGCCGTAGGAGAGGCAGAGCGACTCGTTAAAGTAGGTCACCATAACGCGGTTGTAGGTTGAGAGATTGTAGTCACCCGTAATGTAATAGAGCTGACCGTACGCCTGCGCGTTTTCGATATAGTTTTTGTTCCACCAGGGCTTGCTAAGATCCATGTACGGAACCGCAGAGGGATCAAGCAGATTGACATAGTAGTCGCGCACCAGGGCACTGATACCAAACGTGCCGTAGTTGAGCACCAGATCATAGGTCTTGAGATCCGCCTCCAAGTCCTTTTGCAGGGTCGAATTCAGCTTGCTGTTCAAGGTAGTGGGATCATAATAGCTGTACACAAGCTCGATATTGAGATACTCTTCAATGTCAAAATTGCGGTAATAGAGCTGTTGCTCCAAAGCGTTTGTCTGCTCTTCAAAATCACCGACGTCAACCAAAGCATAGTCCTCATTGCGGCAGATGATGTGAAGCTCCTCACCGCCAAAGTCCAGCGATTCGGGCACATCGATCGAAACAACGGGTCTGCCCCACTCGTCAAGCCCCGAGGTATCGGCTTCGGTCGCCTCTTCGGCCTCGGTATCCTCAGGCACCTCCTCGGTATCCTTGCAGGCGGTAAGAACAGGGAGCAGCAGCATGCAAAGAGCCAGTAGCAATACAAGTAATTTTTTCATTGGTATTTCCTTTCTCGGGGTACGCGTATCAGTTAAAGAAGATGTCAAGGGCACCAACCTGATTGTCCTTGTCGTTCAGTTCAACAGTGGTGGGGATAGACTCTGTCAGCACGTCGGCGTTATCCAATACGAAAATGCCAAGTGTGGGGGATTGATAATTCTTTTTCATCATGTTGTTCTCCTTTTCAATTATGATGTTCAGATCAGGAATTCAAGCCGAGATAAACCGAAATATCCTCGTGTTTCTCGGCGCTGACCTCACCGTTTCGGAAGGTCAAAAGCACGATGTCGTCATCCGACATCCAAAGATTGGTGTCTTTGGTGTAGGTCTTAAAATAGTTGTTTTGCGATTGATTCACATAATCGCGGTTGTTATAATCGTACGCATTGCCGCCATACTCGGTGGTCAAAGGCCACAAAACATACGAGGGCGTGATAATGGGATAGAGGGCGCTTGGCGTAGTGGAGATCCCGTGGTGGGAAACCTGCATCACGTCGCTCTTAAATACCGTTTCATCGTAGATCGCCGTCATGATATCGCCAACATCCTTGTAGGCATCTCCGAAGAAAAAGCTTTTCACGCCGTCAGCCTCAATCGTAAACACCAAGCTTCCCGAGTTGTAATCGGCAATCAATTCGGGGGTGTAAAGCTCGGCGGCATAGAGGATATCCACAACAGCGTTGCGGATATAAAACCGCTGTCCCGCATGCGCGATCGTTACAGCCGCTTCGGGATAGTAGGTGTCAATCGTGGCATAAACGGTTGCTTCATGCCCCTCAGTCCCCTCGGTGCCGCTGTAGCGCGACGAGGAGAGGAAATTGTAGATAAACCGCTCCACATCAATCTCGTTGCCGTATTTTTGAGCAAAGATGGGAAAGGTCAGCACGTGGTCGCCGTGCGCGTGGGTAAAGATCCAAGCCGCGATCACGGGATTCTCGGTCTTTGCCTGCTTTTTGATCAATTTGTAGATGTAATCAGCGTTTTCCGGGGTATTGTGTCCGCCGTCGATCACAACAAAGCTACCGTCCGACAGCCGCATAACATAGGACATGCCGTTATAGGTGTTGGCAATGTTATCGGCATCGGCAATTCCGAGCTGGGTTAGGATCGTGGGGCAATTGGCGAGCGGCGTATAAACGTTTTCTGCCTCTGTAGTGGGAATCGCGGAGCTTGCGGAGGCTTCGATCAAAACGTTCAAGCGCTGTGTGTCGGGCGTGTAGTAGAGATGCAACAGCACGCCGTCCTTATGGTAGGTGCGAAAGAGGTTTGTATTCCCCTCCCCCGCACCTGCCAGCTCGTTTTGGAGGATCAGATCAAATTTTTTTTTACGTTGTTTTCGTAGGCAAGAAGATCGGAGGCAGTAAAGCCGGTATAAACGATCTGCTCGGTGGTGTCGGAAATGGCATAGACACCGTCGGCAGTCTTATCGGTAAAGCTCAGTGCCTGCGTGCTTGCTTCAACAAGATTTACAATCGCTTTCAGCGTTGCGTTGTCCTTGTATTCATCGGTTGCAACAGCCGCCTTTGCAACGTCGTAGATCGAACGGCAGTTGTCGGTCTCATTGTAAGCTGCGTAGTAGGTCACAGAGTTGCCGCCAATCGTAATCGTTACATAGGCAGTTGCGGCAAAATTCTTTTGCATTGCCGCAGCGGTCTGAGGAATATCCACCAGAGCCGAGCGGTAATTGGTCTTGGCATCGTCCACCCACTTGGTAACAACCGACTTCACCGCATTGGCATCGGTCAATTGAGAGAAATCACCGTTCACCGTTGCGAGAATTTCCTTGGTTGTAATGATGTGACCGAAGGTAACCGTTGCGCCCTCAAAGAGCGTGGAGTCGTTGAACACCGCATTGCTGTTAGCGGCAAAACGAATACCAATGGGGCCTGCCGTACGAACCGACGCACCCGCTACATTGGTAAGACCCAGCGTCTTGTAGGTGGCGGCGGCAAGTGCCGCGGTAGGAGCCGCCAAGGCTTTAGATGTCGTGTTGATCAGCGCAACTGTGCCGTTGGGAGTCGCTTGTGCAAACTTGGTGTCTGCAACCGTCGTTGTCCACTCTGCTCCCGCATCGTCAACTGTCACTGCTTTTCCGCTGATGAAGTACGCTGATGCAATAGTTGAATTGGTTCCAAGATTTTCATCGGAAAGCTTCACCTTAACCGTGTTGTCAAGATGCAACACAACATTTTCGGATTCAGTCGCGTTGATCGCATTAAATGT
>JAFTXB010000201.1 GCA_017461825.1 Clostridia bacterium | reverse complement strand
GATCAAATTTTTCAATCGTTTTTCGGATTGGCTGAACCGTAAGGTCGAAAAGCACAAGGGTACCATTGAAAAATACTCCTATTGGGGTGTGTTGATCTTTGTAGCGATCCCTTTCCCCGGAACGGGCGCATGGACGGGAACACTGATTGCGTCTGTGCTGGGACTCGAGCCCAAAAAATCCTTTTTTGCTGCCTGCGGAGGTGTGCTTGTTGCAACCGTCATCATGTCGCTGATCTCGGGCGGCGTGTTTGCACTCATTTGAATATCAACATAGCACGCACGGTTTCCTCACGCATGAGGACACCGTACGCCTGCACATTTTTTCGCTTACGTTCTGCAAATTTACCCATTCTCATTGACATCTACCGAGTATGGAAAAACGATATTTCACATCGATGAAAGGAGAGGATTCCGTGAATATTTTACTGGAAGGCTACGACATTCAAGCACCGTATCTGTATGAGACCTTAAAGAATTACATCAAGCCCGCGCACAAGGTTGCGGTGATTGCGTTCTCCTTTCGTGACACGCGCGTCAAAAACGCCTCCGACTGGGAGCGGCTTTACGGCAGAGAGACGGGCTACTTTTACAAGGGGATCGTGAGCGGATTTTCGGCGTACGGGATCCATGAGGATCAGATCACGTTTCTCAACTATTTTACAGACACAAAAGAATCCGCCAAGAAAAAGGTCGACAACGCCGATATCCTCTATTTTCTCGGCGGTCTGCCCGACAGAATGATGGAACGTATCGAGGAATTTGAGCTTCGGGAGACCTTGATGAAGCACAACGGCATCGTGATGGGCTACAGCGCGGGGGCGGTCATTCAACTTGCCGAATACCACCTCTCGCCCGATCATGATTATCCTGCGTTTGGCTATTATCAAGGTCTTCCGTACCTTGACGGCTTTTATTTAGAGGTGCATTATGGGGGGAGAGCGGAGCAGGACGAAGCGATTCGCAGAGTGCTTGCCGAGCGCAACAAGCCCGTGTATGCTACCTCGCTGATGAAGGGCGCGATAGTGGTTGATAACGAAACGATCGAATTGCTTGGAGACGTAAGCATTTTTGATAAGGTGAACGACATAGAGTGAGGACGAATCCGTTTGGTTTGTTTCCCATATTCCTTTTTTTAAGTTTTTGGAGGGTTTGGGAACCTTTTTTCAAAAAGGTTCCCAAGAAAAACGAAAAAAATGACGAAACCACTTGCAAATCGGCGCAAGATGTGATATACTATTAGGGCTAAAATAAAATATATCTTATCAAGAGTAACGTAGTGACAGGCACGATGATGTTACAGCAACCTGCCCCGAGTGGGTAAGGTGCTAAATCCTGTTAGATGAGAGCCAAAATGCTCCGTCTGTGCGGAGCTTTTTTCTTTGAGAAGATATGTTTTGCAAAAAAACATTGAGGAGTACGAAAAATGAGCAAGAAGTTATTTACCAGTGAATCGGTTACAGAGGGACATCCCGACAAGATCTCCGACAAGATCTCCGACGCCATCCTTGACGAAATGCTTCGTCAGGACCCCATGTCGCGCGTGGCTTGTGAGACCTTTTGCACCACGGGCCTTGTTTGCGTGATGGGGGAGGTCACCACCAACGCGCAGGTCGACATTCAGGGCATCGTCCGCGAGACGGTGCGCGAGATCGGCTACGACCGCGCAAAATACGGCTTTGACTGCGATAGCTGTGCGGTTATTACCTCGCTGCACAAGCAGTCGCCCGACATTGCTATGGGCGTGGACAAGTCCTTTGAGTCAAAGAACGGCACCGACACCGACGAGTTTGATACGGGTGCGGGCGACCAGGGCTTGATGTTCGGCTATGCCTGCAACGAGACTCCCGAGCTGATGCCCCTGCCGATCTCGCTGTCGCACGCATTGGCGAGAAAGCTGACCGAGGTGCGCAAGGACGGTACCTTGTCCTATCTCCGTCCCGACGGAAAGACGCAGGTGACGGTTGAATATGACGATGGCGGAAAACCCGTGCGCGTGGATACCGTGGTCATTTCCTCTCAGCACAGCGCAGAGGTTTCCACCGAGCAGATCCGCGAGGATCTCATTCGTGAGGTCATCACGCCCATCGTTCCCGCCGCTCTCATGGACGGCGAGACCAAGATCTACATCAACCCCACGGGACGCTTTGTGGTGGGCGGTCCCGCAGGCGACACGGGTCTGACGGGCAGAAAGATCATCGTTGACACCTACGGCGGATACGCGCGCCACGGTGGCGGTGCCTTCTCGGGTAAGGATCCGACCAAGGTTGACCGCTCGGCATGCTATGCGGCGCGTTATATCGCAAAGAATATTGTAAAAGCAGGTCTTGCCGACAAGTGCGAGGTGCAGGTGGCATATGCCATCGGCGTTGCAAAGCCCGTTTCGGTGATGATCGATACCTTTGGAACCGCCAAGGTAGACGAGAACGCTATCGAGGAGAAAATTTTGGCGTTGGTCGATCTCCGTCCTGCGGCGATCATCAAGCGCTTTGACCTGCGCCGTCCGATCTACTGCCAGATCGCGGCATACGGACACATGGGACGCGAGGATCTCGATATTCCGTGGGAAAAATGTGATCTTGTTCCCGAATTGCAAAATTTGTTGAACTAATTGCCCTCACGCCGCCTCCCTTTTTTGCATACCCTTGCAACAGAGAGGGGGCGAGAGGATGGATTTTTCGGTTTTGATCGCGTGTGCGGTTGCTTTGTTTGCGGTATTTGGCTTTTACTGTGCGTTGCGTACGGTGGCAGATTTGATATTTCCAAGCCGACGGATATCGGTTGCCGTGGAGGTGCACAGTCAAAAAGATGCCGAGGAGCTCGATATGTTGCTCAGTGAAGCGGCGGCAAGCGCCCTGAAAAGAGGTGCGCGCCTTGTGGTGCTTCTGTCGGTTGACCTGATGGACGGTACAGTAGGAGATGGCGAGGAGCTTTCGGATCATTACGCTGATCTTCTCGATCGCTTTGGTGCGGAGTGTTATCTGATTGAGCCGTGATATAAAAAAATATAAAAAAGCCCCTCCGATGATTCGGAGGGGAAAAATCAATCTTTATAATGTCCTCTGCATTGAATGATCTCAATATTGTCGCTGGAAAGTCGGTAAACAATTCGATTCACGTCATCGATCCTGCGACTCCAAAAGCCGGAAAGATCGCCTTTTAAAGGCTCGGGTTTCCCGGTACCATTATAACCGTTGCGAGAAATATCTTGCAATAGTTGGTTGATTCTTTTGAGTGTTTTCTTATCCTGCGTTTGCCAAAATAAATAGTCATCCCATGCATCTTCCGAAAATACGAAATTACCCATCTGATATGACTCCTAATTCGGTGAGCGTTTTTGAAACCGTTTTTCCTGTCTCCAATTGTTCGCGGCTTTTTTTCAATGCCTCGATGTTTTCTGCGGAATAAAACGGATCGAGCGCGACTTCAAAGGGGATTCGTTGCTCACGGATCATTTTT
>JAFTXB010000014.1 GCA_017461825.1 Clostridia bacterium | reverse complement strand
TATTATGTTTTTTAAGTGTTCTTAACATTTTTAGGAGATATAATTGACTTTGTTTATATTACATGATATAATATGATTGTAAAAAAGTACCTTTAAGACATATTACTTAGCATAATGAGAAGGTGGGGGTATATAGCATGTCTGAAAATTATGAAGTCGATCGCGAAAATACTCAACAAGAAATAGATGGCTTGAAGAATGATTTGGCGGGAAGTCGAGTTGTTTTGGAAAAGCCAAAGAATTGGCGTTGTCCATCTTGTGGAGAGCCTTTGGAACATAAAACGGCAGGAAAATATGATAAAGTAGTATGCAATGCCTGCATGCGGAAGTTCGGCACTTTTGATGCGAATGAAAAAGAAGCGCTCTGGTCGTTTTCTACGTTTGCAAACGAGGTTTTAGTTGCCTGTAACGACGATAATTGGGATAAGTATGAGTCGAGAGTAAACAAGGCTTATGCAGATATGCGTCCGTATTTTTCGAAGTTTTATGGAAATCCCTTTTTTGCAATGTTATGTGTTGCAAAATTGACCCACGGCTTTAATCCGGATGTCTATCGAGATGTGTTACGCGGAAATACTGAGAATAGAGAGGCAATGGGGCTAAAAATCCAATCTATTTGTAAAACTTGCCAAAAATTTGCGGAGAAATATGAGGAGGATAAAAGCAAAACAGCTTCTAATGAGCAGAATTCTGTTGATTTGCTAATGGGGATGTATAATCAATTGCAAGAAGAGCATGAATTATACATAAAAGAATGTAAAAAGAAGAGGGCAATCATCGTTGGTTCTGTAATTTTCGGTGCTCTCTTATTGCTGATTGCTGCATTTACCTGCCTTTATTCTTACACTCCCATCAAAACGCACAAGGAAAGCGGGGTTGTGTTTCATATTCCGCACGACGCAGTTTCGTTATTTGAGAAAATTTCGATCGTACCAAAGGTTGAGGAGCATCTAAAAGGCTCGTCGGCTTATGTTGATGCAAAAAATGCATTGCGTAATGAGACCGAAAAGTTTGTGTTGTACGATCTCTCGCTCTCAAACGGCAAACGACCGCTCGTTTTTGACGGCAATATTACGGTGGAGCTTCCGATTCCGGAAGGTTATGATACAAGCGCTTTAAAACTTTATCATGTGATCTCAGATGAGGTGTATGAGGAAATTCCATTTGCTGTTTCGGTTGCTAATAATAGCATATCTTTTACAACAACGCACTTTAGTTTTTATGCCCTTGCGGAACGGCATCCAATCGTTACATTTGACACTAACGGTGCAGGTGAAATTGAGCGACAGATCGTTAATCGCGACAGTTTAGCAATTGAACCAAACACACCGGAAAAGATTGGATATTCATTTGTAGGATGGTTTTATGAGGAACACCTATGGGATTTTACAGATGATACTGTCAAAAAAGATATCAAGTTGAAGGCAAAATGGAGTCCCAATTGCTATGCTGTTACATTAATAACCAATGGTGGTTACGTTGAAAATCGAACGGTAATGGTTGCTTATGATGGCACGTATGAAGGCCTTCCTGAAAATGTTGAAAAAGCCGGTTATACCTTTTTAGGATGGTTTACCGCCGCGACAAACGGTAGAAAAATTGAACAGGACAGCGTGATGCACACCGCTGAAGATCACACGTTGTATGCCCGTTTCAAGGTGAATACAAATACTGTGATATTCAATGCTCATGGCGGTACTGGGGAAATGGACTCCTTTGAGCTGAAACCCGGGGAGAGTGCCAAGCTTCCCCAAAATACATTTACAAAAATAGGGGCTTCATTTTTGGGATGGAGCACGACCCCTACGGGAGAAGTGGTATATACCGACCAAGCCAAGTATACGATGGGGACAAATCAAAGCTATACGCTCTATGCGCAATGGGAAATTGATACCAACACCGTAAAGTTTGACAAAAACGGTGGTGAAGGCGTTATGGCAGATATTTTGATGGATTATGGGACAACACAGCGTTTGCCCGAAAATAAGTTTACCAAAGTGGGATGTTCTTTTATTGGTTGGGCTTTGACACCTGACGGTGAGGTGGTTTACACCAACAAGGTTGAATTCACAATGGGGGATAAGACCGAGGTCGTTCTCTATGCAAAGTGGCAGAAAAACGTCAACAAGCTTCACTTCGATCCCAATGGCGGCAAGGGTGGGATGCCCTCTATGGACATTGTCTATGGAGAACAGGTTAAACTGCCCGAGTGCACCTTTGAAAATGAAGGCTACCATTTTTCACACTGGGCTTTTTCTGCCGATAAAGATGCGCCGATTGCCTATACGCAAGGTGGAATTTTTATTATGGGGGCAGAGCATGAGTACACGCTTTATGCTGTTTGGGCAGGGGATGCTGATCAAATCTCATTCCATTCCAACGCGGAAGATGCCGAGGGCGATATGGAGACCGAATTTAAAATCGCGACGGGAACATCTGCAAAATTGCCTGTAAATAAGTATACGAGAAAGGGGTATATTTTTAAGGGGTGGGCAACCGAGCAATACGGAGCCAAGGTTTATGACGACCAAGCAGAGCTCTTTAAGGAAAAGAAGGGAATTATTCATTTGTACGCGGTTTGGGAAAAGATCACGTATGAGGCATCCTTTGAATCAAACAATGGCACCAAAGTAGACGCGATTGAGTTTACTGTTACAGATGCTGCTATTACGTTACCTGTTCCGGAGCGTCAACACTACGAATTTTTGGGATGGTATGACAATGCTGATCTCAAAGGAGATCAGATAACCGAAATTCCGAAAGGATCCATTCAAAACAGAGTTTACTGGGCAAAGTGGAAGGCTGTTGAGTATACGGCGGTCTTTAAGCATCTTGGGAAAATTGTTGACACGCTGATTTTTACGGTTGAGACAAAGACCTTGACGCCGCCTGCAATTTCTTCACATATTGGCTATACTTGTGTTTGGGAGAATTTTGAGCTTGCGGCAGCTGATATTACGGTTAACAGCATATGCACAGCCAATGTTTATACCGCGACATTTCAGCACAACGGTCAAGTGATAAGTACGCAAACCTTTACGGTGGAGACGAAAGCACTTGATCTTCCGGCGCTTCCCACGCATACAGGATATGCCTGTGTTTGGGGAGACTATGAGATCGTTGCGGCCGATATTACGGTCAACAGCGTTTGTACAGCCAACGTTTATACCGCGACGTTTCAGCATAACGGTCAAGTGATAGGCACACAAACCTTTACGGTGGAAACGAAAACGCTTGATTTTCCGACACTTCCCACACATACAGGATACACCTGTGTTTGGGGAGACTATGAGATCATTGCGGCTGATATTACGGTCAACAGTATATGTACAGCCAATGTTTACACTGCGACGTTTGTGCACAACGGAAAAGTGGTGGCTGAAAAGAATTTTACCGTTGAAACGCAAATCCTGACTGCTCCCGCAATATCTGCGCATGAGGGCTATGTTTGCAATTGGGAAACCTATGAGCTGGGTACCGAAAATATTACGGTTCGCACCGTGTGCACACCGATCGAGTATACTGCTACCTTTATTCACGATGGAACCGTCCTCGGAACGCAGAAATTTACGGTGGAGACAAAAGCGTTAACTCTACCGCAAACTCCTGCTCATGAGGGGTATCAAAAATGTGAATGGCCGAATTACCAAATTGCGGCACATGATATTACTTTGATAGCAAGATGTACACCGCAAGAATATACGGTCACCTTTGTAACAAATGGCGGCAGTTCAATTGCTCCAATCACTTACACGGTTTTGGATGGATTTTCGCTCCCGACCACCACACAAGCAGGATATACGTTTGAGTTGTGGTATGAAACCGAGAATTTTGAGGGCACTCCTATTATGGCGATTACCAAGGGAACCACGGGTAATAAGACACTGTACGCCAAGCGGTTGGCTCCTATTGAGTATACCGCAACCTTTGAGCACAACGGTCAAGTGATAGGCACGCAAACCTTTACGGTGGAGACTGTTTCGCTGGCTTTGCCTGCGATTCCCACGCATGAAGGCTATGCTTGTGAATGGGAACCATATGCAATCCAGGCTCAAAATATTGAGGTCAAAACGGTATGCACACCGATCAAATATCAAATCACCTTTGTCACTGCCGGAAGTCCGGTAGATCCGATCACATACACGGTTGAGGACGCGTTCGTTTTGGCGATTTCTTCAAAGAACGGTTATCCTGACGCTCTTTGGTATGATAATGAGGACTTTGAAGGCAATCCCATTACTGAGATCAAAAAGGGAACGACGGGTAACAAAACCTTTTATGCAAAGTGGCTTGCTCCGATCGAATATACCGTTACCTTTGAAACCAACGGGGGAAAAACGATTGATCCGGTTGTCTACACCGTTGAGCAAACGCCGCTGGATTTAAGCGCTTATGTGACCATTAAAACCGGAAACCGCTTTAACGGTTGGTACACCGACGAAGCTTGTACCGGCGAACCTGTTACAGCACTTCCCGTTGGAACATACGGAAATATTACCCTGTATTGCGAATGGTTGCCCGATGAAGAATACGTTGCATGCTTTGATGCGTACAAGGTGACAGATCAATATGGGACATATGGATATACCAAAGGAACAAAGGACAATTTGCTACCGGGCGATGTACTTCAAATGACGGGTGTTCCGAGTAAATATCTCTATAATACCGCGGCTCACAAATTCTTCTACGTGATGGTAGACGGGCATTGGGATACTGCGCAGGTTCTCACCGAAAATGACATTGTATATGGCGGTCTTTCGGGGGTGGGAACGATTGGGGAAAGAACCGGTGTGTTGACTGTTGATTCTTCCTGTATCAACGGAAAAACCTTTACAGTTGTTGTGCTTGACAATAAGAATGGAAAGCCCGACTACAGTAGCTATGCCGAAGCGCGTGTGTTCCACTTTACCGTTGGTGAGCGTAATGCCGACTTTGCAAGCGGTTTGGGGACAAAGATCAGACCGTATTTGATTACAGAGGCGGCCCATCTCATTCATTTGGCTGATGGGTCTGCTTACCGTCAAAACGCGAAACTTTGCTTTAAGCTCTATAATGATATCGATATGGAGATGGATGCCAACAAGAATGCTTCTTTTGTAGGGATTCCCGATTTCTACGGTACATTTGACGGGAACGGTCACCGTATATTTAATTTCAACATTTCAACCGGCGGAGTATATGCAGGCTTCTTTGGAAAAATTGAAGCGGGTGCCGTTGTGAAAAACCTGATTATTGGAAAAGACAATGGCATTGCAGATGTTTATTCCGTTAAAATAATCGCAAACAAGTATGATACATCCGGCTTACATGTTGGTGCGGTTGCGGGAGAAAACAGAGGAGAGATTTTAAATTGTACGGTGGAAGATGTTTATCTGTACGGAGCGAATGATGTTGATGCTGGAAAATCCACTGCCCTTATCGTTTATGTAGGAGGTGTAACGGGAATTAATTATGGATTGATTCAAAGTTGTACCGTTACAGATTCCTATATGGATGGCAGAAGCAGCACAGTAAAAGATACAAATCCCGCAAGGACGGAGAGCAAAATTGGAGGTGTAACCGGTTATTCAAGCGGTACCATTGACGATTGTTGTGTCTATGATTGCACCATGTATGCATATGCATATTCTGTAGACAAAAACAATGCGTTTACAGAC
>JAFTXB010000200.1 GCA_017461825.1 Clostridia bacterium | reverse complement strand
TGCCGCAACAACCGCCCACTACCGCACAAACGGCAACCGCGCAACCTCTGTAGGGGACGGCGCCTCGACGTCCCGAAAACGAACGCATACCACCGCACAAACGGCAAGCCCGAAAAACGGGACGAGCAAGCCCGTCCCCTACAAAATTTGTGCGTTTTTATGGGGTTATTGCAACTTTTTCACTTTTCACTATTACCTCTCACCTCAAAAAAACGCCCCAACTACAAAGCGAGGCAGAGACTTTCCCATTCCCGCCAAGCACCCCCCTGACTTAAAAAGTTTTGAAAGGGGTGTGGGGAAAACTTTTTCAAAAGTTTTCCCCACAAACATTTATATTACTTCTTTAATTCAATTGCTTTCTTTGCGGCTGCGACGATAGCGGCGGGAGTGAGCCCGTAGGCTTCGAGGAGCGCGGGAACGGTGCCCGAGTGGCCGTATGTGTCGTTCATACCGACTCTGACGACGGGTGCGGGAGCGGTTTCGCAAACAACTTCGGCAACGGCTGCGCCGAGACCGCCGATGATGTTATGTTCTTCGGCTGTGACGATGGCACCCGTTTCCGTGGCGGCTTTTGCGATAATGTCGCGGTCGATGGGCTTGATGGTGTGGATATTCACCACGCGTGCGCTGATGCCTTCTGCGGCGAGCAGCTCGCGGGCTTCAAGCGCCATGGAGACCATCAAACCGGTTGCAATGACCGTTACATCGGTTCCGTCTGCAAGCTCGACACCCTTGCCAAGCTCAAACTTGTAGTCGGGGCGGTCGTTGATCACCGGAACGGCAAATCTGCCGAAACGGAGATAGAACGGGCCGTTTGTGTCAAGCGCGGCCTTTACAGCGGCTTTTGCTTCCACATCGTCGCTGGGGTTGACAATTGTCATGCCGGGGATGGTGCGCATCAGGGCAATATCCTCGTTACACTGGTGCGTTGCGCCGTCCTCACCGACAGTAATGCCCGCGTGAGTGGCACCGATTTTGACATTGAGGTGCGGATATCCGATCGAGTTGCGCACCTGCTCAAAGGCACGTCCTGCCGCGAACATTGCAAAAGAAGATGCAAACACGGTCTTGCCCGTGGTGGCAACGCCTGCCGCGGTGCTCATCATGTTGCCTTCGGCAATTCCGCAGTCAAAAAATCTTTCGGGATGTGCTTTCTTGAATTTTACGGTTTTGGTCGCCTCTGCCAGGTCGGCGTCCATTACGATAAAGTCGTATTGATCGGCAAGCTCCACAAGAGCTGAGCCGTAGCTTTCGCGAGTTGCAATTTTATCTGCCATTTTCAAAGTCCCCCAATCTTTATGCGTTCAGCTCGGCAAGTGCCTCGGCGTACTGCTCGTCGTTTGGAGCGGCACCGTGCCAGTTGACCTTGTTTTCCATAAACGAAACGCCCTTGCCCTTGACGGTCTTTGCAATGATGGCGGTGGGCTTGCCTTTGACGGTCTTTGCTTCGTCAAATGCCGCTTTGATAGCGTCAAAATCGTGACCGTCGATCGAAATTACGTGGAAACCGAATGCTTCCAGCTTCTTGTCGTGGGGGGTGGGGTTCATGACCTCAGCCACGGGGCCGTCGATCTGGAGCCCGTTCCAGTCGATGATCACGCACAGATTGTCGAGCTTGTAGTGAGCGGCAAACATGCACGCCTCCCAAACCTGACCTTCCTCGCTCTCGCCGTCACCAACGGCGGTATAAACGCGGTAGGATTTTCCGTCGATCTTGCCCGCGAGAGCCATACCAGCGGCAGAGCTGATGCCAAGCCCCAGAGAACCTGCCGACATATCCACACCGGGGGTGAGCGTCATATCGGGGTGACCTTGCAGGCGCGAGCCGATCTTGCGCAGGGTGGTCAATTCTTCCACGGGGAAAAAGCCGCGGTTTGCGAGCGTTGCGTAGAGAGCGGGCGCGCAGTGACCTTTTGAAAGCACAAAGCGGTCGCGATCCGCCATAGTGGGATCTTTGGGATCAATATTCATTTCTTCAAAATAGAGATACGCCATGATATCGGTGATCGAGAGAGATCCGCCGGGGTGTCCCGATTTTGCCGCGTGGGTGCCTTCGATAATGCCGATGCGGATCTTGCGAGCCGCTTCACGGAGCATTTCCAGTTTTGCTTGTTCCATTACAGTCCTCCAAAAAAACAGGATTTAAAATCTCAAGAATATTATACAGCAAAAACGACAGAATGTCAAGAGGAAACAGAAAGGCTACACATTAAAAAAATATTTACAATACAATACAGAAAATCTATTGACTTTCTCGTGGTTTTGATGTATAATTTTGATATATGCAGAAAAAATTGGAGGAAATATCATGAAAAAGTTGCTCGCACTGCTTCTTGCCGCTCTGATGATCGTTACTTTCGCCGCTTGCTCGGACAAAGAGGAAGAGAAAGAAGATTTGAAAGATTACTTGCAGGAAGAGATCGTTATTGACCAAGTGACCATTGGAAGCTCTACCTATCATTTTGACAATATCGACAGCGAAACCGTTACCATCACCGATTATGTCGGAGAAGATACCCCCCACGATG
>JAFTXB010000199.1 GCA_017461825.1 Clostridia bacterium | reverse complement strand
TCATTAACGTAGTAGCCCTGTCCGTCGTAAGTACCTGCAAAGATCTTGCTCAGATCCTTACCGATACCGGCAAAGGGAGCGTTTGCGCCATCCGTACCGAGACCCTTACCGGAAATGTTAGCGGTCTGGTAAATGGTAACGCCTGCGAGGGTTTTGCCGCCGGTAACAACGGTGGCAAGCTTGTTCAGGCCGTCAAGGTCGCTGACAACGTACTCTGTCTTATCAGAGGCAGTGTCAAAATCCTTGATATTTGTGATGCCTGTGGTGTCTTTCTTGACTACACGGCTTGCGCTATAGCCAAGAGGGGTGGTTTCCGTGGCAAATGCCATAAAGCTGATTACACCGGTCAGAAGTGCAACAACCATAACAATCGCCAGGAGCTTGATTTTGGTGTTTTTCAATCTGAAAAATCCTCCTTGTTTTTATTTGCATCCCCTATTGGGGCAGTGCACGGTTTGAAATTGCTCAATTGCTTGAGCAGTTCGGGCTCTGTACGCCCTTAAAGATGTATCCGTTTACTTTACTTCATCAAATACGCGAACGTAATCGACCTCAAAATAATCGGGCAAAACGGCATCAAACAATTCGGGAACGGGCTCGCCCTGATTTCCGACTACAATGCCCTCGCCTGCCTCACCGCGCGACTTAAACACTCGGTTATATCCGTGGCACTCGGTGGAAACGAGAATGAATTGCTCAATTTGAGAAACGGCACACTCGGGCGCGTTTTGCTCGCCGATCTTTTTGCCGTCAACGTAAAAGGTATATCCCGTGGGTGTCCAGTCAACACCGTAACGATGCCAGCCGTCCTCGGTCTCCTCATACGGGAACTCGAAATGTCCCGCCCATTTGCTTTCTTTTCCGTAACCGCCCCAGCCGTTTCCGCAGATCATGGTGCCAAACTTGTGCTGACGGTAGTTTTCCATAATATCACATTCAACGCCTGCCACAGCGGGATCGGGATGCGAACCGATACCGGGTGCCTGAAGCCAAAAGGCGGCGTGCCAACCGTCGCACTTGGGAAGGCGGCAGCGAATCTCGTAATAACCAAACTTGTGCATAAACTTTACGGGATCCTTTTCGCCAAAGCTCCAGAATTTCTTGGAGGTCTCATCGCGAGGGTTATCAAAGGTAAGCCCTGCCGTTTGCAGATGCGCCGACATAAAATTATCGCCCTTGCGGATCAGATTGATGCGCATATGGCTCTCACCGTCAAGCTCAACCCCCTCTTTGGTAAAGGCAGGTGAAGGATATCCCCAAAAGTTCAATCGGTAATTCCATTTGCTCTCGTCCAGAGACGTTCCGTCAAATTCATCATTCCAAACAAGCTCCCATTTTTTTTCGGACGGAAGCAAACTTTCGGCGTGTCCCTCAACAGGGGTGCAGGCTCGCATTCCGCATTCTTTTGGTTCAACAGGTACAAATGGCATAAACTTTTTCTCCTTTTTGTCTTGACAAATCACAATCGATTGATGTATACTTAATTCTATCACAGCAACTGCATCTTGTAAATTCCTTTTTCTGCGGTATTTTTTCCAAAAACAACGAAAAAGAAAATAAAAAGCAGTTTTTTCCATTATTGGATTTCAAAATAATTCAGAAAGGTTCTTTGTTATGCGTTTTCCACAGATCGATATTCTTTTACAGGGGAACTGGAAAAGTCGCCCTCACGTTCAACACATGCCCCGCCGCTTTGTGCTGCATTACGAGCTTGAGCTTCACCGCGCAAAAAGCGGCACAACACATGTAAACGGTGTCAGGATCCCGATCACCGAGAACACCGTTACATTTGTGCGTCCGGGTGATATCAGAAGCAGCCATTTTGCCGAAGGCGCGATTTCCAACGTCGATTACATCTATTTTAAGGTAGCAGACGACCCGGGCGGACGTCTGCAGGAGCTGTTGCAAAAGATTCCGAACGCCTTTCCGGCGGACGATCGTATCCTCAAGCTCTTTATCGAACTGTTTGAGGAATCGGGCGGCAGGCGCTGCGTGCCGACAGACCTGAAAACACACAGTTCCCTGCTGGCAATGCTCATTCTGCTTTCAACCATCAAAAACAATGAACAGACCAACATCACAACCGTGGTCTCACAGCATCAGACGATCCTTTTCTCATCTCTCCAATATATGCAGGAGCACATTGGAGAAACGCTCAACGTTGCCGACATGGCAGAGCATATCGGATACAGCGCATCTCATTTCAACCACCTGTTCAAAACCTATACAAAACGCACCCCGTATGCGTATTTTCTCTCATTGAAGATCCAAGAGGCAGAGAATCTTTTGCTCAACACCTCCCTCAGCATTTCCGCCATTGCCGAAAAGCTCGGCTTCTCAAATGTCAGCAAATTTACGGTCTCCTTCAAAAACGAAATGGGGATCCCGCCCGGACAGTTCCGAAAGAAACGTGACGGAACACAGTACATAGGATAGTGGCAAGGTGAGTCGTATGAAACAGCAAAACAACCTGAAAGGCAGCCTGATTCTCGGCTTTGCCGCTCTGTTATGGGGGCTTGCCTTCGTTGCGCAAAGTTCCGCCGCCGACAGAGTTCCGTCTTTTATTTTTAACAGTCTGCGCTCCTTTATCGGTGCCGCGTTCCTGTTCGTTCTGCTCTGTATTGTCAAAAAAAGAGCAGGAGAACCGGTCTTTCCAAAAAGCGCCCCCTCCCGAAAAAACGCCCTCATCGGCGGCATCCTCTGCGGCGTTCTTTTAACGGTCAGCGTCAATTTGCAACAGTTTGGGCTTGCGTTTTATCCTGACGGTGTTGCCTCAGAAGCACGCGGCGGCTTTTTGACCGCGCTGTACGTCATTTTGGTTCCCATCTTCTCGTTTTTTTTCGGCAAGCGGATCAAGCTCCCGATCCTCGCCGCCGTTGCGATCGCCACAGTTGGCATCTATCTTTTGTGCCTGTCAGGCGGATTTGAAGGGATCTATCTCGGCGATCTGCTGATCTTTTTGTGTGCCGTCAGCTTTTCTTTTCACATTATGGCAATCGACCGTTATGCCGATCCCGTTGGGGGGATCCTCTTATCCATGCTGCAATTTTTGGTTTGCGGAGTTCTCTCAGGTCTGCTTTCGCTCTGCACCGAGGAGATCGTTTGGAGCAATATCCTCAGCGCGGCACCGCAGATTCTCTATCTCGGTATCGTTTCAAGCGGCATTGCCTACACGTTGCAGATCATCGGGCAAAAGTACGCCGAGCCCGCTGTCGCATCGCTTTCCATGAGTTTGGAAAGCGTATTTGCCGCACTCGGAGGATGGCTGATTTCGGGCAACGGGCTGAGCCCCCGTGAGTTTTTTGGATGCGCGCTGGTATTTCTCGCCATCGTTTTAGCCCAACTCCCCGCAATCTTGCATAAAAAACAAAGCATATAGGCGTAACAAGCAACAGTTTTTTCAAAAATACTGTTGCTTTTTGATACTCTTTATGTTATAATAATTATGTATGCAATCAGAACGACCGAAAAGGAGGATAAGAGCATGACCCAAAAGACCGTTGCCATTTTGCTCGCGATTTATGATCCGAATATCCCTTGGCTGGTCGAGCTGTTGGATTCGCTGAATGCACAGACCTATCAGCCGATTTGTCTGTACGTGCGGGATGATGCATCTCCGCATTTTACAAGCGAGCAGTTGGAGGGGCTTTTGAACAAGCATATCACAAAATTCCCCTATATTCTGCATCGCAACGAAAAAAATCTCGGTTCAAACAAAACCTTTGAGGCGTTGATACGCGACTCTTCCGAGCCTTACATCGCTTTTTGCGATCAAGACGACATCTGGCTGCCCGAAAAGCTTGCAAATACGGTGCGTCTTTTGGAAAGCAGCCCCCTCTCTCCCGTTTTGGTTTGTGCCGATCTGCGCGTGATCGACGGAGACGGAAACGTAATTGCCGAAAGCATGGAGCAACACCGCCGCCGTCATGTTTTTATGCGCGGAACGGGCTTAGCACCCACGCTGATCTACCGCAATTTTGCCCTGGGCTGCACTATGGTAATGGAGCGAGAGCGCGCGCTTTCCTATCTTCCGTTTCCATCAGAGATCGTACACGATCACTATCTGGCGTTCCGCGCGGCAAACGATGGGGCAATCGACTTTTTGGACAAGCCGCAAATGCACTACCGCGTCTACGGCGGAAATCAAACCGGCGTTATGACAGGCGTTTCTGATAAAACCGATTATCTGAAGCGCCGTATTCAGGTCTTTGATGACCGCGTGAGCCGTTTTTCCGAGGTCGCATCCTTCCCCGAACTTGAGGAAGCCAAAAACTGGAGCCGAGCCCGCCTTGCCAATTTTCACCGTGAAAAAGGCGGTTTTCGCGCGCTTTGGCGCATGCGCAGAGTCAATTTTGTAACATCGGTTTTTGAGCTGTTCGCGCTTCGATTCCCCCTGCCCGTCTTTCGCTTTGCGATCCGATTGGTGCAAAAAGGATTTCTTTGAATGGCATGAAAGGGATTAACATGATAAAAATATTGGTAACAGGTGTAAAAGGTCAGTTGGGCTACGATATTTGCCGTGTCCTTTCCGGCCGAGGCATTGAAAACCGAGGTGTTGACATCGATGATTTTGACATTACCGATGCAAAGGCTGTCAAGGCTTATATCGAAAGCTACCGCCCCACCGCCGTGATCCATTGCTCGGCGTTCACCGCGGTAGACCGTGCCGAGGATGAGATCGAGCTTTGCACCCGCGTCAATGCGGACGGCCCGAAAAACATCGCTGAGGCGGCTGATGCCGTTGGCGCGAAAATGATGTATATCTCAACCGACTACGTTTTTCCCGGAACGGGAGACCGCTTCTACGAGCCCGATGATCCCACGGGTCCGCTTTCGGTATACGGCAAGACCAAGCTGATGGGCGAAAACGCTGTACGCGCCGCCTCCAACCGTCATTTTATTGTACGCATCTCTTGGGTGTTTGGTATCAACGGCAAAAACTTTATCAAAACCATGCTCCGTCTCTCCGAGACAAAAACCGATCTCAACGTCGTATGCGATCAAATCGGTTCCCCCACCTACACCTACGACCTGTCGCGTCTGCTCTGCGATATGATCGTTACAGACAAATACGGCACTTACCATGCCACAAACGAGGGCACCTGCTCATGGGCGGAATTTGCCACAGAGATCATGCGTCTTGCAGGCAAGAACACCGTTATCCATCCCATCCCCACCTCCGAATATCCCACACGCGCAGCTCGCCCCCTCAATTCGCGGTTGAGTAAGGACAAGCTGGAATCCAACGGCTTTTCACGTCTGCCGCATTGGAAGGACGCGCTTGCGAGATACCTCAACGAGCTTAACGGCTCAACCCCCAACTGACACCGCTCACAAAACGAATCAATTGGAAAGGAACCGCTATGAAGAATATCGCCACTCGGATATGCGCTATCGTGTTTGCCGCATTTCTGGCACTGGGTGCTCTCTTTTATCTGATCGCGGGAGACAGCCTGCATTTTACCGCCGACTCTACCGAAACGGTATCGGCAAAGGCTCCCTTGGGAGAAATTACGCAAAACGAGGTTTTACAGCAATCGTTTCTGTGTGAATATGACACGCTGAATACACTGACCGTAACCGTTGCCACCATGGGACGGGCAAACACCGATGTGATCCGTGCCGAGTTGATCGACGAAAACAGTGATATCATATACACGGTTGAGCTGAACACCTCAAGTATGAAGGACAACAGCGAATTCGTGATCCCGATCGAGCCCGCCATTGAGAATGCCAAGGGCCGTTATTTCGGTCTGCGCCTCACAAGCCTCTACGGAACCAAGCGCAACTCCGTCACCTTTTACTACGGCAACTCCGTGAATACGGGACGCGTGGAAATTCCGGTTGAGATCGAGGATACCGAGGCACTCTATCTCAACGGCGTCCGCATGCTGGATGAGGACGACCGCCCTTGCAGTCTGTGCCTGAAGGTTGGCGGAATCAACTATCACTGGTTTGGGCAATACTACTGGCTGATTTATGCTGCCGCCATGCTCCTTTTGGCGCTCTATCTTTTGCGCGTGCTCTACTGCTACAAAAACAACAAAAAGAACGCCGCGCTCTTCCTCGTACAGTCGCTTTACAAATACAACTTCCTCATTCGCCAACTCGTTTCGCGCGATTTTAAGACCAAATACAAAAGAAGCGTGCTCGGAATGTTCTGGAGCTTTCTCAACCCGCTTCTCACCATGAGTATACAGTATGTGGTGTTCTCCACCATTTTCAAATCCACCATTCCCAACTTCATAGTTTATCTGCTTTGCGGTATCATCTGCTTCAACTTTTTTAACGAAGCAACCAATATGTGTCTGTCAAGCATTGTAGGAAACGCCACGCTGATCAATAAGGTCTACGTGCCAAAATATATCTATCCCTTCTCGCGCACACTCTCCTCGGGCATCAATCTCCTTTTGTCGCTGATCCCGCTTTTGATCATGATGCTGATCACAAAAACACCGCTGCGCCCCTCGGCACTGCTGTTGCCGTTTGGGCTTTTGATGCTCTTTATGCTCAGCTACGGTGTTGGACTGATCCTTGCTACCATGATGGTGTTCTTCCGTGACACGCAATTCCTGTGGGGCATCTGTTCCATGCTTTTGAACTATCTCACTCCGATATTCTATCCCGAAACAATTATTCCCGAGCGCTTTTTAACATTTTATAAGCTCAATCCGCTCTACCATGTGATCCGTTTTGTTCGTATGATCCTCATGGACGGCGTTTCCCCCGAGCCTAAAGCGTATTTGCTCTGTTTTCTCATCTGCTTTATCCCGTTCTTGATCGGAATCACGGTTTTCCGAAAGAATCAGGATAAATTCATCCTGAACATCTGATTTGAAAGGATTTTACATTTCATTATGATCAAAGCCGATACTATCACGGTCTGCTATCGGATGTCCCGAGATAAGATCAAAAGCATCAAGGAATATCTTGTAGCGCTGGTTAAGAGAAAATTACAGTATGATGAATTTCTTGCGTTGGATGACGTCAGCTTTCATATCAAAAAGGGTGAGGTCGTCGGCATTATCGGTAATAACGGTGCGGGAAAAAGTACCCTTCTCAAGGTCATTTCCGGGATTCTCCGCCCCACAAAGGGGAGCGTGGAGCTCGGCGGCAACGTGGTTCCCATGCTGGAGCTTGGAAGTGGATTTGACTTTGACCTCACGGGCCGCGAAAACATTTTTCTCAATGGCTCGATCCTCGGCTATTCCGAAAAATTCCTGATCTCCAAATACGACGAGATCGTTGCTTTTTCCGAGCTGGAAGAATTTATAGACATCCCCGTTCGAAACTACTCGTCGGGCATGATCATGCGCCTCGCTTTTTCGATCGCTTCAATGGTCAATCCCGATATTCTGATCGTCGATGAGATCTTAGCGGTCGGTGACGCGGCGTTTCAGGAAAAGAGCTACACACGCATGATGGAAATGATGAGCCACGGCACCACCGTTTTGCTGGTTTCCCACAGCATCGATCAGATCCGCCGCCTCTGCGACCGCGTGATCTGGCTCGATCACGGTAAGGTCGTGGAGCAGGGAGACACAGCGGAGATCTGCGACCGATACATTCAATCCACCCAACACTGATCAAATACAGAAAGGACTGCACTTATGTCATTCCGCATCGCACAGATCGGATATACCGCACCGAAAGGGTCACCGCGTAACCACATGCCTCATATAACCGATGAGCCCACTCAAATCGATGTTTACGCCATTTCAGTTCCCAATCAAACGCGTGCGGGTCTCGTCCGATCAATAGACGAGCTGGAGCATGCCCACGAAAAGAATCCTTATCATGCTATACAGATCGAGCTCCCCTATTTTCCCGAGGAGCCGCAAGAAGCCCTTTCCACAGAATACAGAGAGGTGATCAGCACCGCCATCCGCTTTGCCGACCGTGCAAAGCTCCCCTATTATTTTCATACCCCGGTTGATGCTTCGCCGAAAAAGCTGTCAGCACGCCTCCTGCGTCAGGAGCTCGACATCCGTTCCCTGCAAGACCAAGCAATGGGGTATCAGGTCATTTCCAATTCGTTCTTTTGGAAGGCGACCAAACCCTTCCGTGCGCTTTCCGATTTGATGAAGCGTGTAATGAAAAAGAGCCGCGTACTCCGCAAGGTGGGAAAAGGGTTTCGTTATTGGAAACGCCACGGTCTGAGAGCCACTCTCCGCAAGCTCCGCCAAACCAAGGAGATGGAAAATATCGTTTTGCGCAAGCTCTACTCTCCCGAGGAATTGGAGGCGCAAAAGAAAGCCGCGTTTTCGCGCAATATCAAAATCAGCATTCTGGTGCCGCTTTACAACACCCCCATTACCTTCCTCAAGGAAATGATCGATTCGGTCACCGCACAAACCTACCAAAACTGGGAACTGTGTCTCGCGGACGGCAGTGATGCCGAACACGGTGACGTTGAGACGGCTGTTATGGAGCTCGCACAAAATGAGCCTCGCATCAAATATAAGCGTTTGAAAAAGAACCTCGGAATTTCGGAAAATACAAACGCGTGCATCGAAATCGCAACGGGTGATTACATTGCTCTGTTCGATCACGATGACATTCTGCATCCCGCGGCGCTTTTTGAGGTCATGGGTGCGATCTGCAACAAGGGCGCCGACTTCGTTTATACCGATGAGGCAACCTTCCAAAGTCCCGATATCAAAAAGATCGTCAGCGTCAACTACAAAACCGATTTCGCGCCCGACTCTCTGCGCAGCATCAACTATATCTGCCATCTGTCGGTGTTTGACCGTACCCTTTTGGACAAGGTCGGACGCTTCCGTTCGGAATTTGACGGCAGTCAGGATCACGACCTGATCATGCGATTGACCGAATACGCACAAAACGTGGTCCATATTCCAAAAGTACTTTATTACTGGCGCGCGCACAGCCAATCGGTCGCAATGGACACGGGTGCAAAATCCTACGCCGCAGAAGCCGGTAAAAAAGCCGTACTCGCCGCAATGAAGCGCGCGGGAGACAGCGGAACGGTGGAAAGCTCGCGCGCATTGGCATCCATCTATCGCATCCACTATGACCTGCAAACCGACGGCACGGTCAGTATCATTATCCCAAATAAAAACCACTTAAAGGATCTGCGTCTTTGTATCACCTCGATCCTTGAAAAAACCACCTACCCCAATTTTGAGATCGTGATCGTGGACAACGGTTCGGACGAAACAGAGCTGTTTGACTACTATGAGGAGCTCAAAAAAGACGCGCGTATCAAGATCTGCTCGCTTGACATTCCGTTCAATTATTCAAAGCTGAACAATTACGCCATCGAGCAGGCATCGGGCGAATACTATCTCCTGCTCAACAACGACATTGAGATCCTTACCCCCAACTGGATCGAGGAAATGCTGATGTATGTGCAAAGAGATGACGTTGGGGCTGCCGGAGCTATGCTCTATTACCCCGATGACACCGTCCAGCACGCGGGCGTGATCATTGGCATCGGCGGCATTGCCGGACATGCCTTCAAGCACTTTGCTCGCACCGAGCTCGGCTATATGGGCAGACTTTGCTACGCGCAAAACGTTTCTGCCGTAACAGCCGCCTGTATGCTCATCAAGGCTTCGGTCTACCACGAGGTCGGTGGGCTTGACGAGAGCTTTGAAGTTGCCTTTAACGATGTTGACCTGTGCATGAAGATTCGCCGCGCGGGCTATCTCATCGTTTGGACACCGCATGCCGAAGCATATCATTACGAGTCCAAATCCCGCGGATACGAGGACACCGAGGAAAAGAAACAACGCTTCAATTCCGAGATCAATCGCTTCTGGTTGAAATGGGGCGATTTTCTCGCGGACGGTGACCCCTATTACAATCCCAACCTCACCCTTGAACACGAGGATTTTTCAATACAAGACTGACCTTTTGAGCCTTCAAGAGAAGCATTCAAAAAAGCTCCTATGGCAGACGCGTTCTGTCATAGGAGCTTTTGAATTGAATTTAAGGCAACACCGTACAATTCTGATTGCGCAAATGCGCCGTCAGATTTTTCGTCAAACAAACCAAATTGAAGCAGGCAATAGTGGATCTATTGCCAATGAAATTTGTGCAGTGTGACGGAAAAGATGCAAGTAGTTGCGTAATCAAGGCATTAGCCGCGAATTGTGCGGTGTTGCCTTAAAGCCGCAGATCAACGATCACGGCAAGGTGATCGGATGTGTAATACAAACGATCGCCAACCTTAGCATACGGACTTCCCGTTTGATAAAACTCGGGGAATATACCGTCACTGACAAAACAAAAATCAAGGCGCGACATACTTTTTGGAGTGAGCGAGGGATCGACCGCCTTTGCTTGATCGCTGTTGCTGAACAGATCGTTCCAGGTATTATCGGTTCCCTCTATCTGCCCGGCGATCATTCTCGAATCGTTGTACCGCTCACAGGCGTACTGATAGATTGGACTGCCCACCAGATCGTTAAAATCACCCGTAATGATCACCTTTGTGCAGGGATAATTTTTCAAAATCCGATCGATCTCACGTTCCGCCATATCAAATTCCTTCATACGTGCAAAATTGCGGATCTTCATCATCGCGTCATAGCGAGCGCCATAATCGGCGTTTTGCGAACGGTGCTGGAGATGCAGGTTAACATAAAGAACATGATAGACTCCGACCTTTAAAAGCACGTAGGTCATGCGATGTCCGCAGGTGCATGCAACATTCAAAACCTTTCCCTTGTATCCCGTACAGGACTTTCGCTCGTACAGATCCTTTTCGGACGTGATCTCAAGAGCCGCCAGCTCTTCCGCACTCAACCGATAGCGGCTGCCCTCGGCAGTGACATCCTCATAGGTCAGCGCAACCTTTTGCTCCTTGCCGTCGGCAAGCTTTTTAAAGCCGTATTCCAACACTTGCAAGCCTTTTTTGACGTAGATGCCGTCGCACTCGGTCCTGCCCTTGAGGGCGGGATCAACGTACGGCACGTAGCCGTTCAGAGAAAACGCATTGTTCCAATCCCCCGAATCCTCCTGCAAGCCGAGAAGATCGGGCTCATACTGTTCGATCTCAGCGCGAACCGCATCGATCCGCTGGGGAACCGATACGTCAAGCTGAACATTAAAAGACATTACTCTTAAAGCGTTGCTTTTCAATACAGTCATAAATCAAAAATCCTTTCATCCGAGCTGAATATCCACAATGAGTGACAGATGGTCGGAAAGATAGTATTCTCTTCCGTTTTCACCCGCCTTGTCGTAATGGATACCCGTTTGATAATGTGAAACACCGATCCCCTCGGAAACAAAGCAAAAGTCGATACGTCCGTCCTTACCGGTCGTGCCGCCGATGGGAGACTTGTCGGTAACCTCTTTGCTCTGTCCGGTGGACGTGTTGGAAAATTTTCCATTCCATGTGGCTGTCAGATTGCCACCGTTGGTCTTTGCTATAAGCGCCGAATCTTGATAGCCCAGATCGGTAACGTAATCCCAAACACCGTCCGCATCGCGGTTGCAAAAATCACGCAAAACACCTGTTTTTGTGTCGTTAAAATCACCCGTGATGATTACCTCTGCATCGGGGTAAGCTTTTTTGAGCGCTTCAATTTTTTGCTGCACATATTGCATACTCTTTATGCGTTCGGCGTTTCGAAGGGTTTGCACCAGCTCATAGCGATTGTTGGAGGAAATATTTGCTGCCGAATCGGCATACTTGTTGGTCTGACTGCGGTTTTGCAAATGCGTGTTAACGTAAATAAAGGTTTGTCCTTCCTTTTCGGCTACAACATAGGTCGCGCGTCTGCCAGCAAGCACGCTCGTGGTTTTTCCGCTGCCGTAATAAACCTTTCCGTTATTCAGCGCATCCTCAACTGCAAGCTGCTCAACTGCGCCCTGAAAGGAGGACAGTGCCAAAAGCTGCGCATACAGTTCGGATGAAAGTTCAAACGCTCCACCCTTTTTCACATCATGATAGGTCAGGGCACGGTTCTTTCCCGCATCGGCAAGCACAAAGCCCCCGCTTTCCTTTACCTTGATGCCATCCTTTACATAAATTGCCACACGCTCGGATGAAACCCCCGATACCGTTTCGTGACGGCTGTATTCCGTATAGCCCTCCAGTTTAAAATTGGATGTCTTCCCCCATGTGTCGGGGGTGTCCTCCTGCAAACCCAAAAGATCCGGCGCATAGGACAAAATATTATACTTCACAGCCGCATAGCGCGCGTTATCATAAACCGTTCCCTGCACGTTAAAGGACATCACGCGAAGCGGAACCTTATTTGAAACATCCTCTTCTGTAGTTTCTTCCTCACCCGCAGTGGTTTCCTCGGGAGGGGCAGTTGTTTCATCATTTTGCTCTGTGGAATCAACAGGCTCCTTCTCGGTACCACTGTCACAGGCAACTGCCATAGGCAGACAAATCAAAAGTACTACAATAAAGGCAAGTACTTTTACAAAAAGATCTTTGTTTTTCATATCACGGTCTCCTTTTTGATTACAAGGCTTTTTACAAAAATTGACTTGATATTTTTTATTATAACATACCTTTTTCATCATGTAAAGTCCCATTTCTGCGCTTTTTTTCCCAAAAACAATTTTTCAGAACGCTGTCCGTTTTTTAATCGCAAAAAGCTCCCGTGGCAGAACCGCTTCTGCCATAGGAGCTTTTTGGATATTTTCAACTCAAAATCAATCAGCCGAGCTTGAGATCCACAATGAGGGAGAGATGGTCGGAGAGGTAGTACTCTCTGCCGTTTTCACCCGCCTTGGCATGAGGCGCACCGGTTTCATAATGAGACACTTTGATACCGGGGGAAACGAAACAGAAATCAATACGTCCGTCCTTACCGGTCGTATTGCCGATGGGGCCATTATTGCCTACGAGCTTCCCCTGCGCGGATTCCGAAAAATAGGAATTCCATGTGGATGTCAGGTTACCGCCGTTTGTCTTTGCGGCAAGTCCGGTATCCTGATAGCCAGCCTTTGTGATGTAATCCCAAACGCCGTCGCCATCCACGTTGCAGAAGTCGCGCAGCACACCGGTTCTGGTGTCGTTAAAGTCTGCTGTCAGAATCACCTCTGCATTGGGATAGGTCTTTTTCAGCTCGTTAACCTTATCTTGAATAAACTCAAAGCACAGAATACGCTCGATGTTACGGATCGTCTGCACAAGGACATAGCGGTTGTTACTCGCCACGTTTGCCGCAGAATCGGCATACTTGCCGTTTTGGGAGCGGTTCATCAAATGGGTGTTGACGTAGATCACGGTTTGACCTTCCTTTTCAGCCACAACGTAGGTCGCGCGTCTTCCCTGGATCAATCCGGAGGTTGTTCCTTTTGCATCACGGTAAACTTTTCCATTGAGCAACGCATCTTCGATCGCCAGCTTATCAACCGCCGACTGAAAGTTCGAAAGCGATTTCAACTGTTTATACAGCTCATCGGTAAGCTCAAAACGACCGCCCTTTTTCACATGGTCATAAGAAATGCATCGATTCTTCCCTTCGGGCGCAACAACAAAGGAGCCGCCTTCCTTCACGGTGATGCCATCCTTTACGTAAATGCCCGCGCGTTCGGAGGAAATCCCCTTGATGGTATCGCAGTTTCCGTAGAGCGTATAGCCTTCAAGCTTAAAATTGTTTTCGTCAGCCCACGTAGCGGGAAGATCCTCCTGCAAGCCCAAAAGATCGGGCGCATAGGACAGAATGTGGTACTTGACAGCCTCATAACGCTCGGAAACGGTAACCGTGCCCTGCACGTTAAAGGACATCACGCGAAGCGGAACCTTGTCGGAATCATCCTCTTCTGTGGTTTCTTCCTCACCCGCAGTGGTTTCCTCGGCAGAGGCGGTTGTTTCGTTGTTTGACGCTGTGGAATCAACGGGATCCTTTTCGGATTCACTGTCGCAGGCAACCGCCATGGGCAAGCACATCAAAAGCACCAAAATGAGGGCGATCGCCTTTGTCAAAAAGCCTTTGTTTTTCATATCGACTTCTCCTTTTCTCTTACAAATTCTCCGACCGAGAAACTTGCTTAATAATAAGTTTATTATAGCACATTATTTTCGCCATGTAAATTCCAATTTCTGTTCTTTTTTTTCCAAAAACAATTTTTTAGTATATTGCAAAAACCTTCCCAAGCGCAAAAAAACTCGGTGAGAAAAGCTCTCATCAAGCCCTCACCGAGTTCTTTTTATACATGATACCGCAACGTTCGCATGGCGTTGAGAATCGCAATTACCGCTACTCCCACATCAGCAAATGTCGCCGCCCACATGTTTGTAAGACCAAACACACTCAAAACCAAAAACAAAGCCTTGATCCCCAGCGCAAAGACAATATTTTGCCAAACGATGCGGCGAGTAAAACGAGAAATGCGAATGGCATCCGCAATCTTTGTGGGATCATCATCCATCAGAACCACGTCAGCAGCTTCTATCGCGGCATCCGAGCCGAGCGCTCCCATAGCAATGCCTACATCTGCTCGCGCCAACACGGGCGCATCGTTGACACCGTCGCCAACAAACACCAGCACTCCTTGTTTCTCTTCAAGCAGCTTTTCCACCCGCTCCACCTTGTCGGCAGGCAAAAGAGAGGCGTGATATTCCCCGATCTGCAATCGGTCAGCCACCGCCTTTGCTGCTTCGGTGCGGTCGCCCGTGAGCATTACGGTACGCTTGACACCGCATTGACGCAGCATACGGATCGCTTCACATGCGCCTTTCTTAACAGTGTCGGAAATAACAATGCTTCCCAAAAACTTCCCATCCGAGGCTACATATATCACCGTTCCAGCACTGCATTTCTCCGCAAAATCGACCTTTTCGCGCCGCATCAGAGCAGCATTGCCAACTAAAACACGCCTTCCGTCAATTACAGCCAAAACGCCCAATCCCGCAATTTCCCGAGCTTCAGCATGCGGCAGTTCGCCTGCGCCCGCCTCCGTGCAGGATGCGCGCAAGGAAACCGCAATGGGATGGTTGGAAAACTGCTCTGCCGCCGCACAAAGCCGTAACAGCGCATGACGCTCAATTCCTTCAGTCGGTATGACCTCGGTCACAGAAAAGCTCCCTTCGGTCAAGGTTCCGGTTTTGTCAAATACCACTGTTTCGGTATTTGCCAACGATTCCAGTCGGTTAGCCCCCTTTACCAAAACGCCGTGACGCGAGGCACATCCCAAACCGCCAAAATAAGAGAGCGGTACCGATATCACCAATGCGCAGGGGCAGGATACAACCAAAAAGATAAGTGCAGAATGGAGCCAGCGTTGCCATTCTCCCGTGATCAGCGACGGCACAACCGCCAAAAGAACAGCCCCCACCACAACGGCGGGCGTATACCAATGCGCAAATTTTGTAACCGCATTCTCGGCTTTGGATTTTACTAAGGTCGAATTTTCAACCAATTCCAAAATTTTCGATACAGTCGATTCGCCAAACGGCTTTGTGACACGTATCCACAACAGTCCGCTGATGTTCACACAGCCCGACAGCACCTCGTCCCCCTCGGCAACATCGCGCGGCAAAGCCTCCCCTGTCAGAGACAGCGTATTGAGTTCGCTCCGTCCTTCAATCACCACACCGTCCAGCGGGATCTTTTCCCCGGGGCGAATCACGATAACCTCCCCAACAATAACATCGTCGGGATCAACTACGCATTCGCTCCCTTCACGCTCAACGCGTGCCTCGTCGGGGCGAATATCCATGAGTGCGGCAATCGATTTGCGGCTTTTTCCCACAGCAATGCTCTGAAACAGCTCGCCAACCTGATAAAACAGCATTACAAACACCGCTTCGGGATATTCATCGATCACAAGTGCGCCAAGGGTAGCCAATGCCATGAGAAAATTTTCATCGAGCAGCTGCCCACGCAAAACACCTCGAACAGCCGACCACAAAACATCCCATCCAACGAGAACATATGGGATCAAAAACAGCGGCAGACGAATATACCAAGCCTCGGGCAAAACGCCGCCCAAAGCAAGACCGCCAAGCATAGCAAGAACCGCCCCCGCCAAGAGAATACGTACAAGAGTGCGCCTTTGCCCTTTGGATAGATTCATAAAAACCACCCTTATTTAACGATCACAGAGCAATCGGGATCCACGCGCTTTACCGCTTCACAGGCTTTTTTTACAACAGTATCCCATTTTGCGTCCTCAGCCTCCAGCACCAGCTTTTGCGCAAAAAAGCTGACCGTTGCCGCCGTAACACCGTCGATCTTCAAAATTGCTTTTTCCATTTTTGCAGCGCAGTTCGCGCAATCAAGATTGTTCATTGAAAATGTCTTTTTCACAGTAGGTATTTCCTTTCTCAAAACAAATATTATTCTCTGATATGATCCATGCCCTGTGCGAGAATGGAGTGAATGTGATCATCCGCCAACGAGTAGTAAACGGTTTTTCCCGAGCGGCGGTATTTCACGAGACGCGCCTGTTTGAGCGTGCGAAGCTGATGCGAGATCGCCGATATTTGCATCCCAAGCATTTGGGCAATGTCGCAAACACACAGCTCGGTGTCATATAAAACGTACAAGATGCGAATACGCGTGCTGTCGGCAAATATTTTAAACAGATCTGCCAGCGAAAAGAGCTCTTCCTCGGCAGGCATTTGCCCATCGGCATGCGCAATTCTGTCGGGATGCACTTCTCTGCATCCGCACTGCGGTGCCGTATCCTTCAATACTCCCCCTCCTTTTCTTTTAAACATTTGAACATTTGTTCAAGTGTTATTATATCACACACAATTATATTTGTCAAGAGTATTTACAAATTTTTTTAGATTTCCACATGTCCCCCCAAGCGGAGCGCCTCTACTGTGTCATCCTAAGCGGAGCGAAAATTAATGTGTCCTCGCTGAGGTTTCCCTTCGCGCAGGATGTCATGTTAAAGTTTTTCACCCCAAATAAAAGAGGGGTTGATCCTCCGCAAAAGAAGATCAACCCCAAAAGGGATTTTTTTATGATTGTCACAGTCTCGTTTCTGTCCTGCACAATCGAGGAAAACGCGTTTTAAAAAACAATATCCACAATCAGCGACAAATGGTCGGAGAGATAATACTGCCTTCCGCTCTCCCCCGCTTGACCGTAGGGAGCACCGGTTTGATAGCAATTCACCGTTACACCGTCCGAAACAAAGCAGAAATCAATGCGTCCGTCTGTTCCCGCGGTACCGCCAAGCGGCGTTTTGTCGGTGACCTCTTTTGCCTGTCCCTCTTTCGTATTTGTAAAATAGGAGTTCCAGGTGGTGGTCAAGTTGCCGCCGTTGGTTTTGGCATTCAAAGCAGCGTCATGATAGCCGGCATCAATGGCAACGTCATAAACACCGTCGGCATCGGCAGCGCCGCCGCAAAAATCGCGAATGGCACCTGCTTTGGTGTCATTAAAGTCACCCGTGATCACAACTTCGGCATTGGGATAGGTCTGCAGCAGAGCCTCAATTTTTGTCTGCGCGAGCTCAAAGGTCTTCATGCGCTCGTAGGAACGAACGGTCTGTACAAGATTGTAGTAGGAGCCTTTTCCCTCAATCGTACCTTGAATCGCATCTTCGGAGCCTTCATATTTGTTATTTTGCGAGCGGTGTTGCACATGCATATTAACGTAGATCACATCCTGACCCGCTTTTTCCACAACAACGTAGGTCATGCGTCTGCCGCCGAGCAGATTCATAGATTTTGCGGCACCGCCCGACAAGTACCATACCTGCCCGTTATGCAAAGCGTCGTTGATCTTCTCCTTATCGGTCGAGCCGGAGCCGAGTGCGAGAAGTTGATCAAACATTGCGTCGTTTAAAGCATATTTTCCACCCGACTTTACGTCATCATAGGTCAACGCACGCATGCTGTCGGAAGAGATCAACCCCGTATAACCCGAGGTTTTCACGGTCAAGCCGTTTTTCACGTAGATAGCAAGGCGCTCGGGGTCAACACCCGTGATCGTACCGTCGTAGCAATAGCGGGTGTATCCCTCAAGAGAAAAATTGGATGCCGTGCCCCACGTATCGGGTTGATCCTCCTGCAGTCCCAAAAGATCGGGGCTGTAGTCGAGGATCTGTTGTTTTACTGCTGCATAACGCCCTGTGGCAAGGCTGGAAACCGAGCCCTGCACGTTAAAGGACATTACACGAAGAGTTGTTGCAGGGTCAACTGGCAGACCCCGACGCCGCAGGGGTCGTCAGGGTAAGCGTCTTTGCAACACCCTCGTAAAGATCCGCAGCTTCGGAAGAGGTGCCTACACAGGGGGTAAGGGTGATCTCAAAGGTAGTGTTTGCGGGAACGTTGGTCAGCGTAAAGAAGAAGAAATACTCACCGCCGTATTGATCTGCGCGGTAGGTAGTTTCGCCACCGATGAGCGAGGTGTAAGCATTGTTGCACCATACGGTGTCGGTTTTAGTATCGTTACCAACCGTGATCGAGACCTTAAAGCCGGCGTAATCCATTGCGCCTTCTACACCGAGATTTGCAAGCTCGTCAACCACAGCAATAAAGCGATAAGAGGTCTTGCCATCTTGTGCGGTGGTGTAGTTTTGATAGCCAATCAGTTCTACGCAGTTTGACTGTACAATTGCTGCGGGGATGGGATAAGTGTTGTCCTGCACGATCCACTTCGTCCAACCCGTGGGAACGGATTTCAGTTGTTCGGTTGTTTTGGAAGAAATACCGGTTGCCGTGGGAATCACAGACTCGGCTCTGCCGGCATCAACCACGGATGCATCATAATATACATTGCTGAATTCAACATTATCGGAAACAGTTGTACCGTTATTTACCAAAGGATTGGTAATATATACGTTTTCAGCGAGCGTCATAGCAAAAATCACATTTGATACGCTAATCAGCCCATCACCTGCCCCCTTTGCTGTTTGTGTTCCGCCAACGATAGTACTATATGTATTGTTTCCCGTGCCGTTGCCTTCCGTGATTAAGCAATTGCTTATGGTAACTGAACCATTACACATAGAATAGCCCACGATTGCTCCACAGTCAGTTTGCGATGCGGCTGTACTACCGGTTGTAAACTTACAACTGGCAACACAAGAATCAATAATTACGGTTTGATTTTTGTTGGAAATAACTCCTACAACACCGCCAATATCGCGGATTGATTTATTTCCTTTGATCACGGCTCCACCTGCAATACAACCTTTGATTGTAATAGTTTTTCCATCTGCGCCATCGCCGACAAAACCTACAATACATCCGCTTCTAACATTACCTGCGCTCGCTAAAGTAATTTTAATTGTTCCTTCATTTACACAATTTTCGATAATCGCAGTTGCGTTCAATTGACCTACCATACCACCTGAATAAGCGTTAGTAACAGAAAGATTGACATCTGCGTAATTCACACAATTCTGGATAGTGATCTTTTCATTAGCACTTGATGCAAGTCCAACGATACCGGCATTGGATGCACCTGTAGAAGTAATAGAACCGGAAACCGAACAATTGGTAATTGTAACAGCATTATTGCATTCATTTGTCGATGCCACGATTCCACCAATATTTCCTGCACCACCGACAAGAGTTACATCAACAGAAACATTTTGAATAGACATAGCTCTGTCGGCAACACCTTTACCAACAATTGTGCAACGTAGCCTTTTGTACC